>JBAXOO010000456.1:0-1914 GCA_037133235.1 Cyanobium sp. ELA507 | reverse complement strand
GCTGCGGGCAGGGTCGAGGCCGAGGGCCGTGAAGCCGTGGCGGAGCGAGGCTGCGCCGATCAACTCCATGTTGGCCAGGCTGATGTTGTTGCGGCCCCAGCTGAAGTTGGTGTGGATGCCTTCGAACTCCAGGAGCATCGCTTCGGCGAAGCAGGCGAACAGCTGGCAGCCGGGTTTCTCCATCTCCGCCATCGCCATCATCTGCCAGCCGATGTCCTGCCAGAACTCAACGATGCCGCCTTTGACCACATGCACCCCCTCACCAGCGACCTTGCTGTCCAGGTTCTTGGGGTAGCCGCCATCAATCATCAGGCAGGGCTTACGCAGGCTGGCCGGATCGATGCTGAGGCCCTGGGGCAGGCTGGCCACCCACACCACCACGTCGGCTTCGGCCAAGGCCTCCTCCTGGGCCAGGATGCGACCTTCCCCTAGCTCGCTCTGCAGATCGAGCAGGGGTTGGGGCCGCCGGGCCACCAGCAGCAGCTCCCCCACCCCACGGCGCTGGAGCCAGCGGCAGACGGCGCTGCCGATGTCACCGGTGGCGCCCACCACGGCCACCTTGGCGCGGCCCAGATCGATGCCCAAACGAGGTGCGTTCTGCTCGACCTGTTGGCAGATCACCCAGGCGGTGTGGGTGTTGCCGGTGGTGAACCGCTCCCATTCCAGACGGGTGTTGCGGATCTGCTGCTCGTTGAGGAGGTTGAGGTTCTCGAAAATGATCGAGGTGAATCCCCCCAGAGCGGTGATGTTGAGGCCCTGCTTCTGGGCCAGTTCCATGGCACTGAGCACCTTGCGCTTGGCCGTCTTGAAGCGGCTGAGCATCTCGGGCACGAAGATGGAATCGATATAGGCCCCCTCGATCACCGGGCCCACGGCACTGGTCACCGTGAAGGTTTCGACCAGCTGGGGGGGGGCAACGCACCACATCTCAAAATCCCCCTCAGCATATTCGGGGTACCCCAGCGCCAAGGCTTTGGAGCGGGCCTCCTCGAGGCTGGTGGAATGACCGATCAGGCCGAACATGCGGTTTGTGACTGCTTCAGGATGGGCCGCTCTGCAGCAGCCGATGGGCCATCCTGCCACGGGTGGCCCATCGCAGTACCCAGCAGTGGGTTAGCCCAGCAGGGCGGCGGTGGCGAGGCGGGCAATCTCCCGCGAGCTAAAGCCGATCTCGGTGAGCACCTCCTGGTAGGAGCTCATGAAATCGGCCATCAGATCTTCCTTTTCCATGTGGAGCACACTGGCGTCGGTCGCCACCTGCTCCAGCATGCGGCGCACCAAGGGCAGGTTGGCCCGGTTGGCCTCCTCCAGCTCGGCGCGGCTGGCCTCGAGATTGGCCTTCAACCACTCCTGGCCGTAGTTGAGGTGGGTGTATTCGTCCTGCACCACCCCTTCGGTGATCTTGCGGGCGAAGGGATCAGCCACCGGGATATAGATGTGGTAGGCGGCGATGGCGAAGGCCTCAATCAGGATCGCCTGGATCAGCAGGCAGGTCACCACCTTGCCCCCCTGGAGAGCTTCTTGGAAGTTGTTGCGTAGGGGGCTGAAGAAGTCGTGGGCGAAGGGCATATCGGCCACCACGCCGAGGTTGGTGCCACAGGCGGTGAAGCCCTTTTTGTGCTTCATCTCCATCCGCGCCAACCGGGCCAGCTCCTCGGCCTGCTCGGGCAGCAGGGTGCCGAGGGCGAGATAGTTGTCGTGGGCTTCCTGTTCGCCTTCGATCACAATGGCGTTGATGCGGCTGTAGGCGTCCTTGTAGGCGGCGGTGGTGAAGTCGGGCAGGGCGGCCGCCACGGCCGAGGCGCTGTCCGCAGGGGTGCTGGTGAGGGTGCCCGCCATGGATGCCGTGGATGTAGATGAGCCGACTGTAGTCAACGTGTCACGGACCGCGGCGGCCAGTCGCTGTGCAGTAAT
>JBAXOO010000455.1:0-1917 GCA_037133235.1 Cyanobium sp. ELA507 | reverse complement strand
CGCATCCACTGCCGCGCCAGGGCTCCCAGGGGAAGGCGGCGCCGCAACCGGGCCCGCAGGCCCCAGAGCCCCTTCGGCTCCGAGGCACCACCCTCCCCACCGGCCTCACCATCGGTCTCCCTATGGCCCTCGAAATGTCCCTGGGCCGTGGCCTCGCCCCAGCTGGAATGGCTCTGCTCCGGCTCCGTGCCGGGGGGGTGGTCGGTGGCGGCCTCCGACGCACCGACGCCGTGCTCGTCGGTTGGGGTGGCTGGACTGGACTGGGGAATGGTGAAGGAGATAGGGCCGTTGAAATCCAAGTTGGCGGACCATGGGCTGATCTCAACCTGCCCCGGGGGCGCCTCCCCCGAGGCGGGATCACCCAGCCCATCGGCAGCCGGGGGCTTGCTGGCCCCGGTAATGCAGGTTCCGGGGCGTCCCTGGTCGAGGAAATCGGGGTCGTTGAGCAGCTCGGCGGGGGGCTCCTCCAGCTCGGGTCCGATCAGGGCCAACGATCCATCGAGGTCGTCGAGCAGCTCTAGGGCCTCTTGGGGGCCCAATCCCGCCAGTTCCAGTTCAGGAAATTCCGCCAGCATCTGCTCGATGGCGCGATCCACCGCCGAGAGGGCCCGCTCCCGCAGCCGCGCTGGATTCAGTTGCTCCTTAACCAGTCGCGCAGGACCCAGTTCCCTGAAGGCACCGTTTGGATCCAGGCCTGGCGCCTGCAAATCTCGCTGCTCCGTTGCCTGGGCAGCCCCTGGGGCGATCCGGCACAGGGTTGCAGGAGCACCGGCGAGCACATCGTCCAGCCAAGCCAGGGTGTCTGGGGCCTCGGTCAGAGGGAGGGTGTGCTGCTGGAAGTCCTGGAAGGCAACCAGACCCCTGCGGTGAACCCAGGTCTGGGCGAGCCGGCGGGTTGCCTGGGGATCGCGGTCCCTTAACGCTGTGAGGAGCTGGGTCTCGGGATCGGGTCGGGAGGGGAGGAGGCGCCGTGTGCTCGGGAGTGGGTCTGGGGAAGGGAGCACGGCGGCGGGGATTTCAGGTGAGTTTTCGATCCAGCAACGGACGGATCACCAGGAACAACACCAGGGCCAGGGTCGCCAGGATGGTGAGACAGGTGGCCGTGGTCAGGTTTCCGTAGGGAGCCTGCAGTACCACATCGGATGTGATGCGGTTGAGCTGGAAGTTGCCGGCGTATGCGGCGCGGATCGGTTCAATCGCGAAGGTAAGGGGATTCAGGGCCGCTAGCCAGCCCAGCCAGGCCGGCATGAAGGAAATTGGTGCCAGGGCGGTGCTGGCGAAGAGCAAGGGGAGGTTGGCCACGAAGATCACCGCGAGCAGCTCAATGTGGCCGGGCAGGGCGAAGGCCAGGCCCAGGCTCAGGGCCGTCACGCCGAAGACCAGCAGCAGCAGGGTGAAGAGCACCAGCAGCAGGCCGGCCCCACCGGGCCAGCCGTAGCCCAGAAGGGCGGCGGTCACCACGATTGCCAGACTCTGCACCAGGCTCAGGCTGGTGATGTAAAGCACCGAGGCCAGCACGATCGAACTACGGGACCGCAGCGGGGCCACCAGCAGTCGGTTGAGGAAGCCGAATTCCCGGTCAAACATCACGGGCAGCCCGGCATTGAGGGCGGCGCTGAAGGCCGTGAACACGATCACCCCAGCCCCCAGGAAGCGGCCGTAGCTGCCGCCTCCGGGCAGCAGCCCGGCCGGAGCCTTGGCGAAGAGGGCGCCAAAGAGCACCAGCCAGATCAGCGGCTGCAGCACCCCGGCCACCAGGGTTGAGGGGCGCCGCACCAACTGCACAAAGAGGCGCCGGGTGAGGGCCAGGGTCTCCTGGCTGATCTCGGCGAAGGCGGAGGGTTCGGCCGCCGTATCCGGCAGAGGGGTGAGGCTGGGGCTGGCGCTGGTCATCGTTGGGAGTGGGAGCGCTGGAGG
>JBAXOO010000454.1:0-1925 GCA_037133235.1 Cyanobium sp. ELA507 | reverse complement strand
ACGCCTACGACGCGGCGCTGGCGATGGTGGCGGCGCTGCGGCCCGCGCTGGCGCGCCTGACGACGAGGGACCGCGCCCTGGCGGATCAGGTGCGGCGGGCGGCTTCATCGGTGGTGCTGAACCTGGCGGAGGGCAACCGCCGCACGGGGCAGGACCGGGTGCAGTTCTTCAAGATCGCGGCGGGGAGCGCGGCGGAGGTGCGGGCGGCGCTGGCGGTGGCGCGGGCGTGGGGGTACATCGAGGGCGCGGCCGAGGCCGAGCGCGAACTGGACCGGGTGCTGGCGATGGTGTGGCGGCTGACGCAGCCGCGGCGACCGTGAGGGCTTCCGGGGGCGAGGCCGAATCCGACGCCCGAGGCCGGGGCCGGGGCCGGGGTCCGCGGCCCGAGCCGGCCCCTCACTTCCGCATGTTCAGCCAGATCCCTCCGAAGATCAGGGCGATGCCGACCCCGTGGTAGGGCTCTGGCCGCTCCCCCAGGAAGGCGATGGACAGCAGGATGCCGAAGGCCGGCATCAGGTGCAGGAATAGGCCGGCGCGGGCGGGGCCCACCTGCTCGACGCCGCGGTTCCAGAACACGAAGCCCAGGAAGGCGGGGAAGACCCCCGTGTAGGCGATGGCCGCCAGGGCGGGCAGGTCCAGGTGCAGGGTCCGGTGCCGGGCCAGCTCCCAGGCATAGGCCGGGGCCAGACCGACCAGGCCCACGACGGCGATGGCGGCCAGGAAGGAGAGGGCGTGGACGGGGGGCCGATGGGGCAGCAGCAGGGTGTAGACGGCCCAGGCCAGGACCGACACCAGGATCCAGAGGTCGCCGAGGTTCAGGCGCAGGCTCGCCAGCACCGCCGGGTCGCCGCGGGCGATGATGGTGACGACGCCGAGCAGGGAGAGCGCGATGGCGCAGCCTTCAATGGGCCGCAGGCGCTTGCCCTGGAAGGCCCAGCCCATCCCGACGATGGCCACCGGGATGAAGGAGTTGAGCAGCAGGCCGTTGGTGACGGTGGTGTACTGCAGGCCGATGTAGGCCAGGGCGTTGTAGCAAGCGGTGCCGAGCAGGCCGAAGGCCACCAGCCAGGGCCAGCCCGCCGCCAGCTTCGGCCAGTCCTGGCGCAGGTGCGGCCAGGCCAGGGGCAGGATCAGCCCCAGGGCCAGCACCCAGCGCCAGAAGGAGAGGGCCAGGGGCGGCACCGATGCGCGCATCCCGCGGCCCACCACCCAGTTGCCCGCCCAGAAGAGGCTGGCCAGGGCCAGCAGCAGGTAGGGGGAGGGAGACCGCAGTCCGCGCATGGGATCCGTCAGGGACCAGGAGGAGGGGCGCCGCGGCCCCCGGGGAGTGGCGATGCCGCTGGGCCCTCGGCCGGGCAGGTCCATGATGCGCCCGGGCCTCGGGAGGAGGAAAGGGCCCATTCGCGGCGGCCGGGACCGGCGCCGGCCTCGGTTCGATCCCCTAGGGCCTCGGGGAGACCCGCGACCTCGCCCAGCCCACCGGCAGGATCCTCAGGGTGAGCCCCGCGGCCACCTCCCGGCCGCGGCCCACCCCGAGGAAGAGGCCCGGGGACCACCAGGAGCCCGGGCCGACGATCCCCGGGTAGAGGTTCAGGCGGACCTTCAGGTCCTCCGTGCCGTTGACAATGAGCGAGGCCATGAGGCTGTCGTTGCGGTCCCAGAACAGGCCGCCGGCGTAGCGGGTGGTGGTGGGGTCCTTGGCGTGGACGATGGCCGCCCCCATGCCCCAGGACACCGAGTCCTCGGCGTTCAGGCGATGGCTGAGGCCCGCCAGGGTGGTCATCCCGAAGTAGACGAAGGCCCGGGGCCCGCCGCTGAAGAGCGCGGGACGGGCGGCGAAGTTCTGGCCCGCGTTCACCAGGCCGCCGTGGCCCCCGCCCGCCCGGGGGCGGTTGGGGTCGTACATCGCCTGGTGGGGCCAGTCC
>JBAXOO010000453.1:0-1931 GCA_037133235.1 Cyanobium sp. ELA507 | reverse complement strand
TGTCGTGGGTGTGGCTGTTGCCGGGGGAGCTTGTGGGCATCACCAGGCCTCCAGGGTGAGTTCGTCCACATGGGCAAAAGCTTGATCCGCCGTGACCAGGACACAGCCTTCGCTGAGGGCATGGCTGGCGATCAGCAGGTCCAGCGCCGCCAGCGGCTTGCCATGGCGTTCAAGTTCAGCGCGCAGCCGGCCATAGATCCTGCTGCAGGCTTCGGT
Organism: Cyanobium sp. ELA507; assembly: GCA_037133235.1. GTDB lineage: Bacteria > Cyanobacteriota > Cyanobacteriia > PCC-6307 > Cyanobiaceae > Cyanobium. Next base: position 1,715 of record JBAXOO010000453.1, on the reverse strand, counting down.
CCAAGGCAGGATCTCCAGGGTGTCGAGGGTGGACTCCGCCAGCGCCCGCAACCGCGTCTGCAACGGCGAGGTGGGCGGCCGCTTCTCCAGGCCGTAGCGGATCTCGGCCACCACAATCGCCGATAGGCAACAACGTTGCTCACGCACCCAGCCATCCAGGCGTGGCGAGCGCCGCCTGAGAAAGGCGCTCACGGCGTTGGTGTCCAGCATCAACCTCCTCTTCCCTGCAGCCATCAGGGAAAGTCCACCGGTTCGGGAGGACTGGTGTCGTGCAACCCCTCGAAAAAGGCGTCCAGTTCCTCCCGGAAGCCAGGCTCCTGCAGCAGCGCATCCCTGAGCTCCAGCAACTCCTTGGCCGAGGGCCGCACCGGTGTGAGCACCACCGCACCGCTTGCGAGGTCCCGATGCACCTCCACCTCCGTTCCCTCGAAGCGGAATTCGGCCGGCAGGCGTACCGCCTGGCTGCGGCCGTTGAGGAACAGCTTGGCGCGCATGGCCCAACCCCCCGGGTGATCGATACCGAGTCTAGATCGAGGCCGCGATCTCATGCTGCCTCCCATACGGCTTCGTTGAAGCGGTGCAACACCTGCTCCAGCTCGCCGCCGAACAGTTTGTTCAACCTCGACCAGCCGCCCCCCTCGCGCCGGAACAGCAGGGCGTCGTCGTCCAGCGCTTCGCGATCCACGATCGTGATCGCCTTGGTCTGGTTGGCGATGCGTTGCAGCCACTGGCGTTGGGGTGTGGTCCAGCTGCGGGAGGCCAGGATGCGCTGCAGGGCCTTGTCCACCCGCTGTTCGTAGGGCACCAGCGCATCCCCCAAGGCCGCTTGGCGGATGTACCCCATGATCGAGGCGGCCATGGCTTGGTTGGTGGTTTCGCGCCAGGCCGTGGCCAGGGTGGCCTCGTTGTAGCCCCGCTGATCGAGGGCGAGCCTCAGCTCCCGCAGGTCCTTGCGGGTGAGTTCCCATGGCCGCTGCAACACGGTGGTGAGGGCCGGCAGATCGTTGCCGGGATCGCGCACAAAGGCAGCGAAGCCATCGAGATAATCCTCCGGTCGACTGGCGTCGCCATAGCCCCGTTCGATCGAGCGCAGGGCGTCGTCGTGGTCGGAGAGGAACTGGGGCTCGGCGGGACCGTCCCACTGCTGATCCAACAACTCAGCCAAACCGTGGATGGTCCCGACCCAGCGGCTGGCCTCCGTGATCGGCAGCTGCTGAAGCCGGTTGATGAAGTCGGCGGGTTCCTCGCCGGTGAGCAACCGGAATTGGGCTGCATGGTTCTCGCTCAATCGGTGTTGTTTGCGCCGCAGCTTGGCAATCAGCTGTTGACGCACCAGCTTGCACTCCTCGCCCTCGGTATCTTCCAGTTCTTGGATCAGCTGGCTGAAGGTGATGGTGGGGTTCAGCACCACCGGCTTCATGTCCGTGAACTTCTCCAGGGCCTCGTAGATCCGCACCGCATCAAAGATGCGGAAGTGGGTCTTGTCGATCGCATCGCACAGACGGGTGGCGCGGCCGATCATCTGGTCATAAAGGATGCGGCTGTTCATGCGCCGCAGGAAGACGATATTGCAAATGGCGGGCACATCCACACCGGTGCTGAGCAGGTCCACCGTGACGGCTATATTGGGAAATTTTTCATTTTTTGTAGCGGCGGATCAGCTCCTTGGGCTTGTCACTGGCACCGGTGATCTTGGCAACCGCATCATTGGGAAC
>JBAXOO010000452.1:0-1931 GCA_037133235.1 Cyanobium sp. ELA507 | reverse complement strand
GTGCGGCGGTTGTGTGGTGCCTTCTTCCTTTTCTTCCTGGCCTTTAACGGCTTCACCGCCATGCTGGTGCTCTACTTCCGGCAGGCCTTCGGCTGGGGACCCGAGCTCAGCGCCCTGGCCTTCTTGGTGGTGGGGGTGGTGGCCACGGTGGTGCAAGGGGGCCTAATCGGGCCGCTAGTCCAGCGGTTTGGGGAATGGCGGCTCAGCCTGATGGGCCTGGGCTGCGTCATTGCCGGGTGCCTCCTGATCCCCCTGGCCACCCCCGCCACGGCGATCCCGGTGGTGTTTGTGGCGGTGGCCTTGCTCGCCCTGGGCACCGGCCTGGTGACCCCCTGCCTTCGCAGCCTGGTGTCGCGGCGGCTGGGGAACTCGGGCCAGGGGGCAGCCCTGGGCAGCCTCCAGGGCCTGCAGAGCGCGGGCAGCTTCCTGGGGCCACCGCTAGCCGGGCTCGCCTACGACACGGTGGGGCGCCACAGCCCCTTCTGGCTGGGGATCGGCCTGATGGTGGCGGTCGCCGCCATGGTGGCCGGTGGATTGCCTCGTCAAGCACCTTCAATACCCTAGGCAGCGGCAGCTCATTGCTACCTTTCAGCAACCTGCGATGGCGGGTACCCGCCAGACCCCATGACCGCGTCCATCACCTCCGACGCTCCGGTCGCGCCTGAGCACTACATCAACCGCGAGCTGAGCTGGCTGGCGTTCAACCAGCGCGTGCTGGCCCAGGCCCTCAACGAGCACACGCCGCTGCTGGAGCAGGCGAAGTTCAGCGCCATCTTCAGCAACAACCTCGACGAATTCTTCATGGTGCGGGTGGCTTCCCTGAAGTCGCAGCTGGAAGCCGGCGTCACCACCCGCAGTGACGACGGCCACACCCCCCAGGAGCAACTGGAGGCCATCCAGACCCGGCTCAGGCCGCTGCTTGAGCTCCAGCAGCAGCATTACCGCCACTCGCTGAAGACCAACCTCAACGAGTACGGCATCCAGCTGATTGATTACGAGCGGCTCAACCAGCGGCAGAAGCAATGGGCCGACGACTATTTCCGCACCGCCATCTTCCCGGTGCTCACGCCCCTGGCGGTGGATCCTGCCCACCCCTTCCCCTTCCTGAGCAACCTCAGCCTCAACGTGGCGGCCCTGATCCGCGATCCCGACAGCGGCGAACAGCAGTTTGCCCGGGTGAAGGTGCCCCAGAAGATCCTGCCCCGCTTCGTGCCGATTCCCACCGAACTCTGCAGCCGGCAGCCGGCGCCGGTGTTCACGGCGGTGCCCCTGGAGCAGCTGGTGGCCTTCAACCTGCAGCTGCTCTTCCCAGGGATGGTGATCGAGGGCCACTACTTCTTCCGCATCACCCGCGATGCCGACCTCGAACTGCGGGACCTGGAGGCCGATGACCTGATGGAGGCCCTGCAGGAGGGCCTCCGCAAACGGCGGATGGGCGGTGAGGTGGTGCGGCTGGAGGTGGCCGACGAGATGCCTGACGAGGTGGTGCAACTGCTGATGGAGGGCGCCGCCGTCGAACCGGAGGACCTCTATCGCATCAACGGCCCCCTCGGCCTCGACGACCTGATGGGTCTTCTAGCCATCCCCCTCCCCGAACTCAAGGACAAGCCCCACAAAGGACGCACCGCCCCGGCCCTGCTTCGCGCCCAGCGCAGCGAACTGGGGGATGGCTCGATCAAACCGGAGGAGTTTGAAAGCATCTTTTCGGTGCTCCGCCGCGGCGATGTGCTGCTGCATCACCCCTTCGACCTGTTTGCCACCTCGGTGGAGGAATTTCTCAACCAGGCCGCCGACGACGCCTCGGTGCTGGCGATCAAGATGACCCTCTACCGCACCTCCAAGGATTCACCGGTGGTGGCGGCCCTGATCCGGGCCGCCGAGAACGGCAAACAGGTGATGGCCCTGGTGGAACTCAAGGCCCGCTTCGACGA
>JBAXOO010000451.1:0-1932 GCA_037133235.1 Cyanobium sp. ELA507 | reverse complement strand
GGCCCCCGAGCCGCAGCGGCTGGATCTGGAGCTCGAGGCCGCGATCGACCCCCAAGGCCGCAGCCTGCGTCCCGACCAGGTGGCCCACTGGCTTGCGGAAGCCCTGGCGTTGCCCCTGAGCGTGGACGCGGTACGGCGCCAGAGACTGTGTTTGAAGCCATGCTAATTTGATGTAGCCGGTTGGTGGAACCAGGGTCATCCCTGAACACAAGCCCCCAGACGCTTTCCCATCCGTTCCCTCCCACGAACGTGACAGGCAAGCGCAACCGCTGAGCACCGATGCAGGTATCGGTCCCCGTTGCTTTCCCCGGGTCGGGTGATTCCCTCCCCGCTACAGCGCTGACCGAGCGCCAGCCATTCCAGCGGTGAACCTCCGGGTTCCTCGCACCCAGGTCTTCAGGCACCCCGACCCATTTCGGCAGCTCCGTGATTCGCTTCACGGCTGCCCTGCAGACGCGTTCGCTCCCAGAACCCCAGGTCTGCCGTCTTCCTCCCTTCTCCTGCCCTTCGGGGCAGGGCTCCCCTGAGCCCAGAAATCTTTCCATGCCCCAGCAGATCGTCATCGCTGAGCACCTGCGGATCGCGGCGGTGCTCAGCGACGAACGGGTCGACGAACTGATCGTCGCCCAGGGTCGTTACCAGATCGGTGATGTTTATCTCGGCACCGTCGAGAACGTGCTCCCCGGTATCGACGCCGCTTTCGTGAACATCGGCGAAAGCGAAAAGAACGGCTTCATTCACATCACCGACCTCGGTCCCCTCCGACTCCGCAAGGGCGGTGCCGGCATCACCGAGCTGCTCGAACCCCGCCAGAAGGTTCTGGTGCAGGTGATGAAGGAACCCACCGGCACGAAGGGACCCCGCCTGACGGGCAACCTCTCCCTACCGGGCCGCTTCCTGGTGTTGCAGCCCCATGGCCAGGGGGTGAACATCTCCCGGCGCATCGATGGCGAGAACGAACGCAATCGCCTCCGGGCCCTGGGGGTGCTGATCAAGCCCCCCGGGTCCGGGCTGCTGATCCGCACCGAAGCGGAAGGGGTCAGCGAGGATCTCCTGATCGACGATCTTGAATCGCTGCTGCGCCAGTGGGAGGCGATTCAGCAGGCGGCCGAGACCGCGAGCCCCCCCGTGCTGCTCAACCGGGATGAAGACTTCATCCACCGGGTGCTGCGCGACTTCTACGCCCCAGAGGTCGTGCGGGTCGTGGTGGACACTCCCGACGCGGTAGCCCGGGTGAACGCCTTCCTCGGCGCCGATCAGGCCAACCTCTTGGTGGAACACCACGAAGAGTCCGGCGAGATTCTTGAGCACTACAAGGTCAACGCCGCCATCCGCGACGCCCTCAAACCCCGGGTCGATTTGCCCTCGGGGGGTTACGTGATCATCGAGCCCACCGAGGCGCTCACCGTGATCGACGTGAACTCCGGCTCCTTCACCCGATCGGCCAACGCCCGTGAAACGGTGCTGTGGACCAACTGCGAGGCGGCGGTGGAGATCGCCCGGCAGCTGAAGCTTCGCAACATCGGCGGTGTGGTGATCGTCGATTTCATCGACATGGATTCCCGGCGGGACCAGTTGCAGCTGCTGGAACATTTCACCCAAGCGATCCGCCACGATGCGGCCCGCCCCCAGGTCGCCCAGCTCACCGAACTGGGGCTGGTGGAACTCACCCGCAAACGCCAGGGCCAGAACATCTACGAACTCTTCGGCCGGGCCTGCCCGAGCTGCGGGGGCCTGGGCCATGTGGCCGTGCTGCCTGGCCGGGACACCCTGCAACCCCTCGCCACGGTGTCGGGGCTAGTGCGTTCAGCCGCCTCGGCCCGGGCCGAGGTAGCCAGTCCGGTGGCGTTGGAGGGAAGCAGCGGCGGCCGGCGCCGCAGAGGCGGACGGGGCGGTCGCGGTGGCGATGGCGTTGAAACAGGCGCCCTGAAT
>JBAXOO010000450.1:0-1940 GCA_037133235.1 Cyanobium sp. ELA507 | reverse complement strand
ATGTAGTTGGAGCCGCAGATGTAGGGCTTGGTGGCAAAGATGCCGCCATCGCTCATCAGGCCCATGCCGTAAACGTTTGGCCCCATCACCCACTCGTAGGAATCGACATAGAGCTCCATGAACCAGCGGTGCACCTGGTGGGGATGGATTTCACAGAGCAGCATCAGGTTGCTGATCACCATCAACCGCTCGATGTGGTGGTTGTAGCCGAGGCGGTTCACGCGGCCAATCGCCGTATCCAGGGGCGGCAGGCCGGTGCGGCCCTCCCACCAGCAGGGGGCCAGGCGGCGCTGGTGGCCCCAGAAGTTGCATTCGCCCTGCCGTTCACCGTGGACCCGGTCGATGCCGCGCACAAACTCGCGCCAGCCGATCACCTGGCGCAGGAAGCCCTCCAGCGAGGCGATCGGAACGGCGTGGCCTGCCGCTTCCCGCCTCTGCGCGTGGGCGAGGGTGGCCGCGATCACCTCGGCGGGGGTGAGCAGGCCGATGTTGAGCAGGGGTGAGAGCACCGAATGGTTCAAGCTGGCCTGGCTCTGGCTGATGGCGTCCTCGAAAGGCCCGAACTCATCGAGCCGCTCCTGGAGAAACCGCTCCAACCACACCTGGGCCCCGGATTGATCGAAGGGAATCCAGAGCTCCCCGAGTTCCCCGGGGTGATCGTTGAAGTGGGTGGTGATCAGGGTTCGCACCGCTGGCCCATGGGAGCTGGCCGCCACCGCCGGCAACGGCGGCTGCTCGTACCCCTTCGGCAGCCGGCGGCGGTTCTCCACATCGAAGCTCCAGCGGCCGCCGCTGGGGGAACCGTCGGCCTCCAGCAGCAGCCCGAGGCGCCGGCGTTGGCGCTCATAGAAGGTCTTCATCAAGGGGCGGCGCCGGCCCTCGAACCAGGCCCGGCTCTCGGCCACCGATTCGAGGAAGGCCGGAGACGGCAGCACAGTCAGCTGCACGGCCTGCTCGGCGCAAAACTGCTCCAGCTGCGTCGCAAAGCCCCGATCGGCAATCTCAGCGACCCGCAACTCCCTAGCGCCGGCCAGCTCCAGCGCCAGCCGCCCCCAGAACGGCACGCCGACGGACGCCGGCAATTCGAAGTAACGCACGTCAATGCCGCGCTCGATCAGGCCATCGCGGAAGCTGCGCATCGCCACGAAGGTGTGCAGCAGGCGCAGGCGGTGATAGCGGTAGGCGCTGGCCACCGCCAGGTCCTCGATCATCAGCACCCGGCTGCCTTGAGCCAGCGCGAGCGGCGAGGGGCCCAGCCACTGGCGATGCAGTTGATCGCCAAGGATCAGGGTCAAGGCCATCGGCGTCGAGGAAGCGGTCACCAGCATCGATGCAACACCAGCCCCTTCCGGTTGAGGCCGAGGTCAACAACCGCAGCAATGCACCCATCGTGGGAGCAGATGGCCAAGGAACTGCCGTTTCCGTCTTCGCGCTGCTGGTGAGCGGCCCTGGCACCGTGCCCCGATCGGGGGGCATCAGCACCCCCACAAGCCAAAGCGAAGTGCACCCCCTGCTGGGTCGTGACCTCAGTGGCTTGCTCACCGCTCAGGCCTCAGAGGCGGAGGGGGCCTGGTCAACTTCATGAGCGAAGACGATGGGAGCCGCGGTTCCCATCGGATCGACCTGAAGCGCTACGCGTCGCCGAACGTCAATCCAAACGCCGAGAGGGTCGGGGGTAGTTCACTGGGCGGCTGGGTCGGGTGAAGTGATTGTTCTCGGCAGCTACTGCTAACCAACAGAATGAATGCCACCGACATTCTGGCCTTTGGCAACTGACGAACGCCATGGCTGCTGAGGCTGATCAAACGCTGGGGAACGCCGCCACCCCTGGCCCGCCGCGCCACGTGTTGCTCACCGGAGGCAGCTCTGGCATTGGTTTCCAGGCGGTGCAGCTGCTCCTGGACGCTGGCCATCGCCTCACCGTGCTCTGCCGCGATGCC
>JBAXOO010000449.1:0-1943 GCA_037133235.1 Cyanobium sp. ELA507 | reverse complement strand
CGCTGAGGGCCCGCCAGCCGTAGCGGGCCAGCCAGCGGATCGGTTCGCACACGAAGGTGGAGAGCACGTAGAGGTAGTCGCGGTCGCTGATCGCGAAGGCCCCGTGGATGCGGTTCATGCGGGCAATCACGGCGGCGCCGGCCGGGCTGGTGGGGCCGTGGCGCAGCAGCTCGGCCACCATCAGGCCGGTGTCGTCGTAGCGCTTGCGGGGGCGCTGCTCGAATTCGCCGCTGCGGCTGAGCAGACCGGAGATCGAAGGAACGCAGAAGGTCTTGAGCAGGGCCAGCTCCAGGGCGCGGGTGATGTCCCAGGGGAACAGGGTGCCGGCTAGGTGTTGGCAGAGGGCGATGGCGGCGGCGTCTCGGGTGTCGGGGTCGGTGGCCAGGGCGTTGTTGTCAGCGGCGCTGGTGCCGACCTGCGCCGACCCGGCCCCTGCTCCCGTCCGCCCCTCGCCGTCCACGCCCGCTGCCTCCACGCCGGATATCCCTTGATGGGGTCAGTGTGGCGCCGTCGCCGGCCTCGTGCTCCGACCTTGGGCAGGGCGGCGTTTGGCTCTCCGGGCCTTCGGGTTCGCGGTCCATTCCGCCAGCCATGCACCGGCCCAGCCCAGGGGAGGATGGCTCCAGCCCGATCCCCCTTCGCCGTGGTCCCCTCCGCGTTCGCTCCTGGCTCCTGGCAGCCGATCTCCGGCGGCCTCACCGCGCCGCGGGGCTTCCTGGCGGCGGGCATCACGGCGGGCCTCAAGCCGTCCGGCAACCCCGATCTCTCGTTGCTGCTTGCCCCCGAGGGGGCGGTGTGCGCCGGCAGCTTCACCACCTCCCTGGTGAGGGCCGCCTGCGTGGACCTCTGCGCCGAACGGTTGAAGCTCAGCGGCGGCCACGCCCGGGCGGTGCTCACCAATTCCGGCCAGGCCAACGCCTGCACCGGCGAGCGGGGCCTGGCCGACAGCCTCACCGCCACCGCCGAACTGGCCGAGCGGCTGGGGCTCGACGCTGGGCAGGTGCTGATCTGCTCCACCGGCGTGATCGGCGTGCCGATCCCGATGGACACGCTCGTGGCGGGCCTCGATCCACTGGTGGCGGCCCTGAGTCCGGAGGGGGGCGAGGCGGCGGCCCGCGCCATCCTCACCACCGATTTGGTGGAGAAGCAGATCTCCCTGGAGGCCAGTCTGGGTGGCCGCTTGGTGCGGATCGGCGGGATGGCCAAGGGGTCCGGGATGATCCACCCGGACATGGCCACGATGCTGGGCTACCTCAGCTGCGATGCGGGGCTGCCGGCCGAGACCTGGCAGGCGATGGTGGGCCGGGCGGTGCGGCGCTCCTTCAACGCGATCACGGTCGACGGCGATACCAGCACCAACGACACCTTCCTGGCCTTTGCCGCCGGCGAGCCGCTGGCTCCCGAGCACTGGCCGGCGCTGGAGCAGGGGGTCACGGCGGTGGCCCAGCACCTGGCCCGCGCCATCGCCCGCGACGGGGAGGGTGCCACCTGCCTGATCGAGGTGCAGGTGGAGGGCTGCGCCGATGGGGCCGGTGCCCGCGCCATCGCCCGCACCGTGTGTGGCTCATCGCTGGTGAAGTGCGCCATCCACGGCCGCGACCCCAACTGGGGTCGGATCGTGGCCGCCGCCGGCCGGGCCGGTGTGCCCTTTGACCCGGCGGCTGTGGCCCTGTGGCTGGGCGACCAGCAACTGATGCAAGCCGGCCAGCCCCTGGGCTTCGATCGCGCTGCCGCCAGCCGCTACATGGAGGAGCGGGTCGCCGGCACCTACCTCGGCAGCGATCCCGCCAGCGCGGACACCGTGGCGATCCGCCTGGTGGTGGGCGACGGCCCCGGCCGCGGCACCGCCTGGGGCTGCGACCTTTCGGATCAGTATGTGCGGATCAACGCCGATTACACGACATGATCACAAACCTAGTCATAGCAAGGGTTTAAGCGAACAG
>JBAXOO010000448.1:0-1953 GCA_037133235.1 Cyanobium sp. ELA507 | reverse complement strand
CAGCACGCCAACCGAGCCCAGGCCGAGCAGCAGGGTGCGGAGGGGAAGGGGCATCGTGCGCCGCTGGATGGAAGTCCACGCTATCGGCTGAGGTCCCAATCGCCGGCGCCCCCCCTAGGGCTGCAGGCCTTCGAGCAGCGGCCCCAACAGCGCCGCACTTTCGCCATCCAGTGCTGCCAGCTCCGCCTTGATCTCCCCAGGGCTGCGCTGGTTCATCCATTCCTGAACCGACCCGAGCACCGCCCTCTGCGCCGCCACTAGCCCCGGCAGGGAGAGGTCCATCGCGGCTAACAATTGCGGCGATTCCTTGCAGCGCACCCGATGGGCCGTGGCGCTGATGCTTGGCGACTGGCGAATCGCTGGGCGCTGATCCAGGCACCACTGCAGAAAAATCTCGGCGTGCAGGGGCCCCACCCCTTGCCGCAGAAAGGTGCCGATCTGCCCGTAGCGGAGTCCGTAGGTTTGGGCGGCGCCCCGGGTCGCCAGGGCGAAGCGGTCGTTGGTGCCACCCCAGCGTTGCCAGCTGGCGCTGACCAGCACCTCCTGGTGGGGGTCGGGCTGGCTGGCGATCAGGCCGGCCAGATCCAGGGGTTCGGCAAACAGGAGGTCGGGCCGAACAAAGAAAAACCAGCGGCAGTGGGGCGCCAGGGCCAGGGCCTCCAGGGTGGCGACCTGCAGAACGTACAGATAGCGCAGGTGGTTGCGCAGCGAGACAAAACCGTCGTCCCAGGGGTCCCCGCTGGCGGCGGCCGCCTCAAAGTCGGGCTGGGTGATGCGGTCCACATGCCCCTGGTCCAGCAGGGTTCCCTGCAGGGCCTTGAGGGCCCGGGCCGAATCGAATTCGGTTTGTAGTCCCACCTCGCGGCTGCGGGGATTGCGCAGGGCTGCGATTTGATTGAAGGCCCAGCTGATTTCGTGCCGCACCGCCTGGCGCTCCAGCGGTTCCAGCACCTCCCGCTGGAGATTGGAGTGGGTGATGCTCAGGGCACGATTGACGCCAAACAGCACCACCATCAGCTCCGGATCGGCAGGCTTGGCGCTCACGCTCGGTTGCTCTCATGAAGGGATTGGATCGCCCTGGCCTCAGGTCAACCGCCGGCGCACCGATTCGGCGTGGCTGTGGAGCCCCTCGCTCTCGGCCAGGGTCACCACCGCCGCGCTGGTGGCTTCCAGCGCCTCCCGGTTGAACTGGATCAGGCTGGTGTGGCGCAGGAATGTTTCGACGCTGAGGGCCCCGGCGAAGCGGGCCGTGCCGCAGGTGGGCAGGGTGTGGTTGGGGCCGGCCAGGTAGTCGCCCACCGCCTCGGGGGTGTGGGGGCCGAGAAAGATGGCGCCGGCGTGCTGGATCCGATCCGCCAGGGCCTCGGGATCGGCCACCAGCAACTCCAGGTGCTCGGGGGCAAAGCGGTCACTCAACCCCGCCGCCGCCTCGAGGTCGTCGCAGACTACGATCAGCCCCCAGTCGGTGAGGGCTTGGCGCACGATCGCGGCGCGCGGGTGGGCCGCCAACTGGGCTTCCACCGCCGCCGGCAGGGCTGCGGCCAGCGCTTCGCTGGTGGTGATCAAGATCGCGGCCGCCAGGGGGTCGTGCTCCGCCTGGGCCATCAGGTCGGCGGCCACTTGGTCGGCCTGGGCGGTGTGGTCGGCGATCACCAGCACCTCGCTCGGGCCAGCCAGGGAATCGATCCCCACGTGCCCATAGACCGCCTTCTTGGCCAGGGTCACCCAGAGATTGCCGGGGCCGCTGATCACATCGACCCGCGGGATGGAGGCCGTGCCGAAGGCCAGGGCGCCGATCGCCTGGGCGCCGCCCACCCGGTAAACCTCCCGCACCCCCGCCAGGTGGGCCGCTGCCAGCACCGTGGGGTTGGGTTCGCCATCGGGGCCCGGGGGTGTGACCATCACGATCCGCTCCACACCGGCCACCCGGGCCGGCACCGCATTCATCAGCAC
>JBAXOO010000447.1:0-1957 GCA_037133235.1 Cyanobium sp. ELA507 | reverse complement strand
GGGCGGGGCGCCGCAGCCGGGCTGAGGGCCGCCTCGGCGGGGGTGAGGGGATCGAACACCACGTTCACCTGCAGGTTGGAGGCTCCACCGATGTGCCGTTGCTTCAGATCGGTGGGATCGATCCGCAGCCGCACCTGGAACACGCGCTGGTCCTGGTTCTCGCCCGCCTCGCCGGCAAAGATCGACTGCCGTTGGACCTGGGGAAGGATCTGGTAGACGTTGGCGTGGGCGCTGCCCTCGAAGCCGTCGGCGGTGATCGTGGCCCCCTGGCCGAGGCGCACCCCCTTGATGTCGCTCTGGTACACCTCGGCGGTCACCACCATGCGGCTGGTGTCGGCCATCTCGAGGATGCCGGAGTCACCCACCTTGTCGCCGGGTTGCACCACCACCTTGAGGATGCGGCCGTCCTGGGGGGCTTGCACCGTGGCGAAGGCCAGCTCCTGCTTGGCCCGGTCGCGGGAGGCGATCGCCTTGCGCAGTTCGCTCTCGGACGTCGCCACATCCACGGGGCGCACCTCCTTGATCTGCTCGAGTTTCTGCTTCTCGCTTGAGATCTCCGAGCTCAGGGAGGCGAGCGTGCCGGCGCGGGTCTCGATGGCCTGGGCTAGGTCGGCTTCGGTGGTCTGGGCGCGGGTGCGGTAGCGGTCGCGCTCCAGCTGGGACGCGCCGCCGTTGGCGTAAAGGCTGTCGTAGCGCTTCGACTCGGTGCGCGCCTCCAGCATGGTGGAGCGCTTGCTGTTCACGTTCTGGTCCTGGGCGAGCTTTGAGCCGGCCAGCTTTCGCTCCAGGCTCTCCACTTTGTAGACCTGCGCCTGGATCTCGCCTTGCTTGGCTCCGGCCTTCACCTGCTCAAGCTTGCGTTGCGAGAGGGTCACGTTCTCCTCGGCCTCGGCCAGGGCGGCAGCCAGGCTGGCCTTGCTGTTGAGCACCGCCAGGGGCTGGCCCTTCTTCACCTCCTGACCCTCCTCCACCAGGATGTCCTGCACGCGGTCGCCGCTCAGGGAGGTGGGCACCGACACCTTGCGGATGCGGGTCTCCGGTTCGAGCCGCCCCAGGGCTGAGATGCGGCGCGGGCCCTGCACCACCGGGGCTTCAGGGGGTTTCGGCTTGCAGGCCACCAGGAGCCCCGGCAGGGGCAGGGCGGCCAGCAGCAGGGGGAGGGTGAGTCGCAGCAGGGCCTGGCGGCTTGGCCGGCGGCCGCGTCGCGATGAACGGGGGCGCATGGGCTTGGTGTTCACGCGGGGCAGCTGGGCACCATCGCTGCACGCTAGGCGGCGGCGCCAGGCCCCCCAGCGGATTTGTGCGACGATCCCATAGAGATGCGCCGCTCTGAACCGTGCGGGGCCCAAGCGTTGGCCAGGCCGGAGCCCCCCAGCTCCGCTTCCATCTGGTGCTCGCCGGTGGTGGTCACACCCATGCGCTGCTGTTGCGAATGTGGCTGATGCAGCCACGGCTGCGGCCGACCCACACCCTCGTGACCCTGGTGAGCCGCCACAGCACGGCCCTGTATTCGGGCACCGTGCCAGCCCTGGTGGCGGGATTGCTGGAGCGTTCGGCCTGTGCGATTGATCTGCGCCGCCTTTGCGGCCTGGCCGGGGTGACCTTCGTGCGATCGGAGATCACCGGGCTTGATCCCCAGGCCCGGGACCTGCACCTGGAGGGCCGGCCGCCGCTCCGGTTTGATCGGCTCAGCCTGGATGTGGGGGCGGTGACGGCGGGGGATGGGGCCGGCCCAGCGGCCAGCGGCTCCGGTGGCGCGGCCCAGCCGGTGAAGCCCCTGGAGCCGTTTCTCGCCTGGCTGGCCCGTCCCAGCCCCGGTGCGATGGTGCGGATTCGCGGCGGCGGCGCAGCGGCGGTGGAGCTGGCCCTGGCGCTGAAGGCCCGCGGTTTTGCGCCCCGGCTGCTGCTGCGGGGCGAGGGGCTGCAGTTGGGTTCGGCGGCGGCCAACCGGCTGGGG
>JBAXOO010000446.1:0-1958 GCA_037133235.1 Cyanobium sp. ELA507 | reverse complement strand
GTGATGCCAGGACCCAGATTTGAACTGGGGACACGGCGATTTTCAATCGCCTGCTCTACCAACTGAGCTATCCCGGCCTGTCGCCTGGGCGACCAAATGATCTTAAGGCACCGCCTGGTTTCCCCCCCGCACTCCGGTGCGGGCCAGGCAGAGCAGGCCCTCCACGCGCCAGCCCGCCGCGGCCAGGCACTGGGCGGCGCTGGTGGCCGTTGCTCCCGTGGTGAGAATGTCATCCACGATCAGCACGGGTCGTCGGCGGGCTTCCCCGGGTCCGGGCGGGCGCAGGCAGCGGAAGGCGCCGGCCTGGTTGGCGATGCGCAGGCTCCGGCCGAGGCGATGCTGCCCCAGCACGGGACGGGAGCGCTCGAGGAGATCCACACGCCGGAAGTCGCCCCCGCGTTCAAGAGCACGGCAGATCAGGGGCGGCAGGGGATTGGCGCGCCGTTTCCAGCTCGGGATCGGCACCAGCAGGGGGCGCTCGCACCATCCCCGCAGCTGCTGCGGGTCGACGGTGATGGCCAGGGCTCGCCGCGCTCCCCGCGCCAGGGCGGCCACGGCTTCGATGCGGGGCCGGCGGCGCAGGTCGAGCAACAGGTTCCGCAGACCGCCGCCGTACCGGCCGGCCCCCCACCAGGGAAGGGGATCGACGCCCATCAGGCCCTCCTCAGGGAGCTCCAAGCGCTCACAACAGGCGCGGCAGGCTTGGCCCGCTGCAGATTTCGGCCTTTCCAGGTCCTGGCCACAAAGGGGACAGGGAGTGATCAGGAACCAACCCAGGGGGAGCATCGCCAGCTCGGCTAGACACGCGTGATCAGCTTTCCCTGGTGCGGACCTCTGTTCAGGCTCCTGGAGCCTCGTCCTGGGGCAGGGCGCGCAGCATGGTCACCAGGGTGCGATGGGCATCCTCGCTGTCCTGGAGGGAGTGGTCGAAGGGCACCTCCACGGGGGTGCCATCCACCTCGAGGCGCATGGCATCGGGACCCACCGCCAGCATGCGGGCCTGGCGGGCGCCGCTGATGCCGCCGTAGTGGCGTGCATAGGCGAGCACGGCACTGGCGTGGTCGTCGTTCATGTGTCGGCAGATCCGATCACTCACGGCGGGGGTGAGGGGGTCAGCGGCCATGGGTTTCGGGGCGGTTGTGCATTGATTCTGGAATCAGGCCACGGCAAACCGCTGCCAGAGCAACAGGCCGAGGCGGATCGCGCTGAATCCCACATAGCCAGCCAGCACCACGAACAGGGCCATGGAGGCGATGGTGCGCAGGCGTTCGTTGCTGGGGCTGGCCATGGGCTGGGGAAGGGACTGCTGCCCCCATCCTGACCATGCACACCCCATGCTGCCGCCGCTCCAGGCAGGGGGGATGCCCTGGCGGCCGTTCGTTGACGGGCAAAAGCCTCAACGCTCCGCGATCAGTGCGCCGAGGGCGAGCTGGGCCATGCCCCGGGCGGCGCTGAGCCGGGGCCGGTTGAGCACAGGCACCCCTAGGGCTCGCTCGCGGAGCCGGCGCCACTCGGGGTTTCGGGCCCCACCCCCCAGGGTGATGACCCGCTGCAGCTCAGGCGCGCCCAACTCCCGCAGGCGCCGCCAGCCCGCGGCTTCGATGGCGGTGAGCCCCTCCAGCAGCCCCTGCAAATAGAGGGCATCGCTCACCGGCCGTGGTTCCAGCACCGCTTCAAGGTTGGGGTCGTCCACGGGAAAGCGCTCTCCCCGGCCGGGGAGGGGAAGCAGCTCAAGACCGCTGGGTCGATCCGGATCGATCTGGCGGCTGAGCGCAGCGATCTGCTGGTCGCTGAAGAAGCGTTGCAGGATGCCCGCCCCCGCATTTGAGGCTCCCCCCACCAGCCATTGGTCCGCCACCCGATGGCAGCTCAGGCCAGAGCCCTCCAGGGGACCCGCCACGAACTGCTTCAGCACCAGGGTGGTGCCCAAAACCGTGATGCCATCCCCGGGGCCGGGG
>JBAXOO010000445.1:0-1960 GCA_037133235.1 Cyanobium sp. ELA507 | reverse complement strand
ACGCCCCCCTTCAGTTCTCCGCGCCACTGGGTCATCGGGGACGTTCACGGTTGTGCCGAATCCCTTGCGGCTCTGGTGCTGAAGCTGCCGCCGCGGGATCGCCTCATCCTTTGCGGCGATGTGATCAACCGCGGTCCCCGCATCTCCGCTGCCATGGATCTGGCCTGGGCCCTGGTCGAAAGCGGCCGGGCGGTGTGGCTCAAGGGCAACCATGAGCAGTCCCTGCTCGCCAATCTGCGGGGTGACGGCTGGCTCTCCTATCGCGGTCTGGCCGGCTCAGACACCTACCGCCAACTGGGCGATCGCCGCTGCCGCGCCTGGCTGGAGCGGCTCGCCAACCTGCCCATGGCCTACTGGGGTGATGGCTGGGTGGCCACCCACGCCGGCTTCGATCCGATCAGCTGGCAACCCCACCTCTCCATTCGCCTCGGCTTCTGGCAGGCCTACGACGGCCGCTTCGGCGATGTGGTGGTGGGCCACACCCCCGGGCCTGGGGTGCGCCGCATCGGCATCGACAGGCGCATCGTGCTCATCGACACCGGCGCCTGCTACGGCGGCC
Source organism: Cyanobium sp. ELA507 (assembly GCA_037133235.1). Lineage (GTDB taxonomy): Bacteria > Cyanobacteriota > Cyanobacteriia > PCC-6307 > Cyanobiaceae > Cyanobium. The sequence continues at coordinate 1,401 of JBAXOO010000445.1, read as the reverse complement.
AACTCACCGCCTACTGCCCGGAAACCGGCCAGTCGCAGACGGTGCCAGGGGCGGTTGCCCCATCGTCTTCGTTGCAGCCCTCGCGGCTCACCGCGATCGGTTGAGCCCTCTCGCGCCGCCATGGGCCGGCCCAGCTTCCTGATGGCCCCCCACCAGCGCTGGAGGGCAAAGCCGTGCTGAACGTCTATCGGGGCAACCGCGCCGAGCTGCTGGTTGACCTATTGGCGACCCAGCTGCGGCTTGCCCCCCCCGATCCCTTCACCCCGGTGGCGGTGGTGGTGAACACCTGGCCCACCAGCCGTTGGTTGGGGGAACAGCTGGCCCTGCGGCTCGGCGGCATCGCCGCCAACCTGCGCTTTCCCTTCCCCGGCAGCCATCTGCGCGGGATCGTTGAGGAGATCATGGCTGAAGCTGCAGACCCCCGTGATGCGGGGCCTCTGGGCGGGGAGGCAGCGGAGGCTGGGCTGGAGGGGCCGAGGCTGGTGGATCCGGGCCTTGTGGATCCGGGGGCCGGTGGCATCGATCCCTGGCGGGCCGAGCGGCTGGTTTGGGCCGTGCTGCCTCTGCTGCCCCAACTGGCGGCCGAGCCCGGCGGCGAACCGCTGCGGCGTTGGCTGCGGGAGCGGGATCCCACCAGAGAGCTCCGCCTCGACACCTGGACCCTGGCTCGCTCGATCGCCGATGCCTTCGACGACTACGGCCTCTACCGGCCCGAGCTCCTGCGGGCCTGGGAGGCCGGTGCCTACGAGGAGCCGGGCGCAGCTCCCCTACCTGCCAGCCAGCACTGGCAGCCCCTCCTGTACCGGGCCCTGCGCCAGCGGCTGGGCCAAGAGCCCTTCGCCCTGCGGGTGGAGCGCGCCATCGAGCGGCTGCGCTGCCTGCCGCCCGATCCCGCCGCCGCCCCCCTGCGGATCTTCGGCCTCAGCAGCCTGGCCCCCGTTCAGGTGCGGCTGCTGCAGGCCCTCAGCGGCCGCCAAAGCGTGGACCTCTACCTGCTCACCCCCTGCCCCGACCTCTGGTGGCGCTGCGCCGACCGCCGCCGCCGCCTCAGCGATGCCCTGGCCCTGGCCGATCCCCTCGACACCGACTGGCTCCTGGAGGCGCCGAGCCTGGAGGCCCGCTTCGGCCGGCTGGGGGCGGAATTCCAGCAGTTGCTCGAGGGCACCGGCGAAGACCAGCTCGGCGAATCGCTGGAGCGGGATCTTTTCCTGCTGCCCGCCAACGCCGCTCTGCGGACCAGCCCGAACGCTCCGGTGCCCCTGCTGCTGCAGCTGCAGCAATCCCTCGCCGATTCCCTAGACGCTGGCCCCCTGCTGCGCCAGGCGCTTCAAGCCGAAACGCCAGCGGCCAACCCCCATGGGGCCAAGACCCATGCGGCCGAGACCCAGGAGGCCGAGACCC
>JBAXOO010000444.1:0-1969 GCA_037133235.1 Cyanobium sp. ELA507 | reverse complement strand
CCGGTGGGCGAAAGCCTCAAGGGCTTCGGCGGCATGGCCAACCCCGTGAAGCTGGGCGATCTCTACGGGCGGGTGGCCCAGATCCTCGGCAAGGCGATCGGCCGCCGGCTCAGCTCGGTGGAGTGCTGCCTGCTGATCGATGAGGCGGCGGTCACGATCGTGGCCGGCAACATCCGCCGCAGCGCCGGCATGCGCCAGTTCGCCGCCGACGACCTGGCCGCCTCCACCGCCAAGGACAACCTTTGGCAACAGGACAGCGACGGCAACTGGCGCATCGATCCGGAGCGGGACTCCCTGCGGATGGCCAACCACACCCGCGTGTTCCATACCCGGCCCAGCCGCGCCACGGTGCTGGAGGCGGTCAACAAGCAGTTCCAGAGCGGCGAGGGCGCCATCCAGTTCGCCCCCGAGGCGATCGCCCGCTCCAATGCCGACCTGCTCACCACCCCCGAACTGCGGGAAGAATTCGTGGGCATCTACTGCGACCAGGGCCGCGAGGAGGCGGGCCGCTGGCTGCAGTTGCACCATGCCGGCATCGATGCCGCCGAGCTGGAGCATCGCCTGGGCCGCTATGGCCTCAACCCCTGCGGTGAGATTCTCGGCGCCGATTTCCACTGCAACCTGGCCGAAATCCACCTCAACCAGATCGATCCCGCCGACCACCAGGCCCAGGAGGATGCCTTCAAGGCCGGCGGCATCGCCGTGGCCTGCCTGCTCAATCACCGCTTCGAGGTGGAGCGCTACCGCCAAAGCCGCGCCTGGGATCCGATCGTGGGGGTGAGTTTCACCGGCCTGTTTGATTTCTTCGTGCACGCCTTCGGCACCCCCTGGCTGCAGTGGTGGGAAGCGGGTCGTCCCGATTCCGAGGAGGGCCGCGCCTTCCGCGCCGAAGAAGCCCGCTATCTGGCCCGCTGGAAGGAAACCGTGAACCAGGCGGTGTGGGAATACTGCGACCGCCACGGCATCCGCCGGCCCAACCGTTGCACCACCGTGCAGCCGGCCGGCACCAAGAGCCTGCTCACCGGCGCCTCACCGGGCTGGCATCCGCCCAAGGCCCAGCGTTTCATCCGCCGCATCACCTTCCGCAAAAACGATCCCGTGGCCCTGGCCTGCATGGACTTCGGCTACACGATCGTGCCCAGCCAATCCGATAAGGACGAGCAGGGCCGCCTTCTCGATGATCCCTTCGATCCCCGCTGCACCGAGTGGCTGGTGGAGATCCCCACCGAAGTGAGCTGGGCCAACATCCCCGGTGCTGATGCGGTGGAGATCAACACCTTCTCGGCCCTGGCCCAGTTTGATTTCTATATGCAGGTGCAGAAGCACTACACGGCCCACAACACCTCGGCCACGGTGGAGTTCCGCGAGCACGAGATCGAGGGGCTAGCGGATGCGATCCACCGGGCCATCGACAACGGCGAGGGCTACATCTCGGCGGCCCTGCTGGCCCGCTTCGATGCCAATGCCACCTTCCCCCGCCTTCCCTTCGAGCCGATTGATGCGGCCACCTACCGGCGCCTTTCCGCCGAGGTGATGGGCCGGCGCAGCACCACCGACTTCTTCGAGGCGCTGCAGCGCTACGACCGCGGTGAACTGGTGGAAGCCGGACCTGCCGGCTGCGATTCCGACAAATGCCTACTCCCGCTGGCCAAACCGGCCAGCTAGTCGCTGAGCGCGTGCGGTGCCTGCACCCATGGACAACAATGGGGTGCACTCCCACCGCAGGATGAAGACCACCCAAAGGATCGCCCTAGGGCTGCTGGCGTTCCTGCCCCTGGCCATCTCGGCCGATCGCCTCGGCTGGGGGGATGGGGCGGTCTTCCTCACCTCCGCCCTGGCCATCATCCCCTTGGCGGTGTGGCTCAGCACCGCCACCGAGGAGCTCTCGGTGGCGCTGGGGCCCTCGATCGGTGCCCTGCTCAATGCCCTCTTCGGCAACGCCACCGAACTGATCATCGCCATCACCGCC
>JBAXOO010000443.1:0-1972 GCA_037133235.1 Cyanobium sp. ELA507 | reverse complement strand
TCACGCCGGCCTTGCTCCAGAGCGACAGCATCAACAGGGGCATCAGGCCCGAAAGGGCCCACAGCAGGATCTCGGCCCGGTACTCCAGCATCAAGGCGTATTGGCTAAGCAGCAGCACCCTGGCGATCCGCAGCCAGGAGCGCAGGCGACGCAGCGGCACTCCACGGCGCTGGTGCTGGGGTCGGGGAGGCGGCAGCTGCTGCATGGGACTTAGGGGAGGGATTCGGAGACCAAACCAGCCCCAGCCGGGGGCTCCAAGCCACCCTCGCGGAAGAGGCGGCCAATGGTGTGTTCAATCGGCGGATCACCCACCTCCAGATCCAGCACCGGTAGCTCGGCCAGCAGGCGGCCCACCACGGCCGTGAGCCGATCCCGCTCCACCAGCAGCCGCACATCCCGGCCGCTGTGGTGCTCAAGCTCGCCGTAGCCCGCAAAAGCAGAGGCGGGCAGCACATCGGCCAACTCAAGGCGCACCTCCCGGCGGGGCGCCAGCCGCTGGCTGAGGTCCTCCAGGCTGCCATCGTGGAACAGGGAGCCGGCGTGGATCAGCAACACCCGGGGGCAAAGGGCCGTGATGTCGCCCATGTAATGGCTGGTGAGGATCACCGTGGCCCCGGTGCGACGGTTGTAGTCGGCCAGAAAGGTGCGCACGGCAGCTTGGGCATTCACATCGAGCCCCAGCGTGGGTTCGTCGAGAAACAGCACGGCCGGCTCATGCAGCAGGGCGGCCAGCAGTTCGGCCTTCATCCGCTGACCCAGGGAGAGTTTGCGCACCGGCCGGGTCAATTCGGGGCCCAGCTCCAGCATCTGGGCCAGTTGGTCAATGCGTCGCCGGGCTTCAGCATCGGGGATCCCGTACACGGCGGCGTTGACCATGAGCGAATCAAGGGGCGGTAGGTCCCAGATCAACTGTTGTTTCTGACCCATCACCAGGGTGATCTGGCGCAGAAAAGCGGCCTCCCGCCTGGCCGGCACATGGCCCGCCACCTCGACGCTGCCGCAGGTGGGGTGGATCAGGCCGCTGAGCATCTTGAGGGTGGTGGTCTTGCCGGCGCCATTGGGCCCGAGGAAGCCCACCATCTCGCCCGGCTCGATGGCGAAGCTCACCTGCCGCACCGCCTCCACCAGCCGCTCGCGGCGGCGCAGGAAATGGCGAAGCGTGCCCGCCAGCCCCGGTTGCTTGTCGGCAACCCGGAAACTGCGACCCAACCCTTCCACCCGAATGATCGCCATGGTGTTCCGGGCTCAACCGGCCAGGCGGCTGAAATCGGCCAGCACCGCCGCCTGGTTGCGGAGCACCGCCAACAGATTGAGGCGGTTGGTGCGCACGGCGGGATCGTCGGCCATCACCAGCACACTGTCGGGACCATCGTAGAAGGCGGCCAGGGTGGGGGCACTCTCCGCCAGGCCGCGGGCCAGCAGCGCGTAGGGATCGGCTGGATCCCCTTCCCCTTGCGGGTTGACCTGCGCCAGGGGGGCCGTGGCGATCGGTTCGAGCCGCTCCAGAACCTGCAGCATGGCGGGCTCGCTGGACTTCTCGAACAGGGCCGGATCCACCACCGTTCGAGGACTCCGCACCGTGCCATCGAGGTTGCCCTTCTCGGCCAGCCTGGACGCCCGCTGCACCACCGCCTGCAACGCGGCAAGCTCGCCACCCTGGCGCAACGCCTGGAGCAGGGCAGCCCGGCGGCGGGCGTCGGCGGGATCGGCCAGGACCCGCTCCAGGGGGAGGCCCTCACCAGCCACCGCCTGCACCACATCCCCATCCACGCCTTCCTCCTCCAGCAGGCTCACCAGCCTTTGGCGCAGCAACTCCGCCAGTTCCGCCGCCAGGGCCTGGGGCTCCACAGCGCATTGGGGCAGAAGCGTGGCCCAGTGGCCGGTGGTGCGCTGCAGCAAAGCCGTCAGATCGAGCCGCCAGCCCCGATCCCAGAGGATCTGCAGCAGGCCATTGCCGGCCCGTCGCAGGGCG
>JBAXOO010000442.1:0-1983 GCA_037133235.1 Cyanobium sp. ELA507 | reverse complement strand
AATGTGGCCGCAATCTGATCGCCATGGCTGGCATGCAGAAAGCCCACCTGCTCGATGCTCAGGCCCCGGGTGGAACGCTGGTAAACCCCAGCGGCCAGGGCCTGCTGCCATTCCTCGATCAGGGCCAGGTGATAGAGCCAGCTCGGAGAGCGCCAGGGATGACGCGGAGCCAGGGGCGGCGCCATCGCCCCCGCCAGTTCGGGGCCCGCCTCGAAGCGGGCTAACCAGGCTCGCAGGGCCCCGATCTCCCCGGCTGCCTCGAAACCCTCCGGATCGGCGAGCCGGAACTGCCGCACGAAGGGCAACAGGGCCCAGTCGGCCAGGCAGGGGCGCTCCCCCAGCAGCCAGCCCGGCTCACCCTTCAGGCCATGTCCTTCAAGCCGGGCATTCCAACCCCGCAGGATGGCGAGGGCCTCCTCGCGATGGCGTGCGGGGGCGGAGCCAGGGAAGCGGTTGGCGTACTTGAAGCGGTCGAGGTGGTGTTTGAACGGCCCATCGTTCTCGGCCACCAGCGCCATGATCTGTTCCCAGGCCGCCCCCGCGTCCCCACTGGTACGCCGCAGCCAGTCGCCGGGATCCTGCCGCTCCAGGGCCCAGACCATGATCTCCAGGCTCTCGCGAAGCCGTGAACCATCGGGCAGCTCCAGCACCGGCACCGTTCCCGGTGCACCCATGGCCACGAATTCAGGGGGGCGGACCGCAAGATTCAGCTCCCGCACCTCCACTGCCACAGCGGCCGCTGCCAACGCCAGGCGGGCCCGGATGGCAAAGGGACAGCGGCGAAAACTCCACAGGATCGGGAGCGGTGGAGCGTCGGTTTGCGCCATCAGGCCTTTGGATCAGAAGAGAAAGCCCACCACCAACACCACCGCCATGCCGAGGAGCGAGATCAGCTGAAAGCGTCGATCGGCGCGATCGATCCGCTGCCGTGTCGCTGCTGCCTCCCCGGGGGCTGGGTCTGCTTCTGCGGCTGCATGCACGTTGGTGCCCCAGACAAACAGCACGAATAGGGCAATGGAGATGAAATAGCAGTAGCCATAGAGAATATCAAGGAAAGTGAGATAAGGAAGCGGCGGTAATTCGGCTTGGTAAGTCTGCTGCATTACCACCAGAGTTAATAGCGCTGTGGAAGGAATCGCCAGCCGCAGCTCGCCGAGGGACCCTTCCAGGCTCGGTGCGAGAAAGACAACCACCATCACGATCAACAGCGGCATCACCCACTGCAGGAAGGCTGTGAACCAGGGGATGCGGTAAAAGATCCGCAATTCCGTCATGCCGAATTCATGGGTTGTTCGGTCGCCGAAGTCGGTGGGATAGGAGTGGATCAGGGGCTGAATGTTGACCCCTACCTCCTGGTATCCCTTGATTGAGGCATAGGCACCCACTAGGCCCTCCTGATTGTCCTCCGGCACCAGCAGCACCGGTGCGGTGCCATCCACGGCGAAAGATTGGGGGCGCGTCTCAAACAGCAGGGGCAGGGAGAGCTGGTTGAAGGGTGAGCGGCGCAGATTGAGATCATCGATGTAGAAGCTGCCGGAGAAGCGAAACAGCTGGTAGTGGCTGCCGTCAGGTCGCTCGAGGGGTTCCGGGTTATCGGCTTCCACGTTGAAGTCGTAGCCGATGATGTTGTTCACCAACTCCACCAGCTGATCGGGGTCGATCTTCTCAGCCTCGATCCGTTGCTGCACCGCCTCGGGCCATTCCAGCCAGTACCAGCCGTCTGCCATGAAGGTCTGGTCCGGAATCGAGAGGTTGTAGGCGTTCTCCAGATGCACCCCCAGGCGGATGCGCGGTGCGGCGGCTAGGGCGGGGGGAATGGGTTCCAGGAGTCTGTAGAGATCTTGGCGCCCCACCGGTTTCGGTTGCATCGTCGGTGGCCGGTGCAGGCCATCGCCGGATTTGAGGGTCGATCGTCCATCTCCTGCTCCGGCTGCGCCGTGGTGGAGCAGTGGAATGGCCAGTCCCACCGTGAGCAGCAAGGCC
>JBAXOO010000441.1:0-1988 GCA_037133235.1 Cyanobium sp. ELA507 | reverse complement strand
TCTGGGTGGGCCGCAGCAGCAGGCAGCCGCCCACCGACGGCACATCCACCCCCTCACCGATGAGGCTGCAGCTGGTGAGCACCTGGAGCTCACCGGCCCCCAGGCGCTCCAGCAGGAGCCGCCGCTGCTGGGCTTCCATCGAGCCATCGATCGCGGCTGCGGGGATCCCCCTTTCCATAAAGGCCTCGGCTACGGCTTGGGAGTGGGCGATCGAGCAGCAGAAGGCGATCGCGGTGCGGCCCAGCAGATGGCTGCGGAAATGGCTGACCGCATCGCCAAGGATGCGGCTACCGCCCAGGGCACCGGCGGCCTGGTTCAGATCAAAGTCACCCATTCGCTTTCGCAACCCCTTAACGGAAAAGCCAAGCGGCGGCGCAAACACCCTTGCTTCCGCCAGGTAGCCCTGCTCACTCAGCCAGGCGGCGGTGGGGCCCAGCACCAGCTCGGAATAAAACTCCCCCAGCCCGCGGCCATCGCTGCGCACCGGCGTGGCCGTCACCCCCAGCAGCCGAGCCGTCTTGAAGTGGGCGATCACGGCCGCCCAGGTGCCGGCATTGCTGTGGTGGGCCTCATCAACGATCAGCAGCTGGAACAGATCGGCCGGCAGCTTGGGCAACCTCCTGGCCAGGGTCTGGACGCTCGCCACCTGCACCGGCGCCCGCAGGTTCATCGAGCGGCCGGCCGCGATCAGGCCGTGCTCCACCCCAAACGCCGCCAGGGAGCGGGAGGCCTGCTCCAGCAGCTCGACGCGGTGCACCAGCACCGCAATTCGTTTGCCCCGTTGGGCTGCCTGCTCGGCGATGTGGCTGAACACGACTGTCTTGCCGCCACCGGTGGGCAGCACGAACAGCACGGCGCGGTGTCCCTCCTGGAAGGCAAGACGGACCCGCTGCACGGCCTCCAGCTGGTAGGGACGCAGGGCGATGGTCACGGCACGCCGACAGCACTACGCCAGATTTTAGGGCTCGCGAAAACTACCGCTAGGCTTTTGCGGTAGCACTGCACCACCACCATGAAGCGCGTCCAGCTCCAGCTCCCCTACGCCGTCGTCGAGTGGATCGACCACAACGCCGATGGCATCGAAAGCCGCGCCTCCTTTGTGCGGCGCACCTTGGTCCAGGTGATGCGCTCTGAGCGCTGCAACCACCCCGGCCACCACGATCCGCAGCCTTCCACCACGCCGGATCACCGCTGCTGATGGCCGGCGATCTGATGGAAGCCGCATCCGGTCAGTGGCCGCGGTTGCTGATCGAGCTGGGCGGGCTGAGCCCGGAGCAATTGCAGGACCGTCACCAGCCCTGCCCCGCCTGCGGCGGCACCGATCGCTACCGCTGGGACCGCGATGACGGTCCCGGCGGCTGGTTCTGCAACCAGTGCGGCGGCCGGGAGCGCAGCGGCGGTGGCGGCAACGGCATGGACCTGCTGCTGCGCTTGACCGGCTGGGATTTCGCGACCGCCGCCCGCCGTATCGAGGCCCACCTGGGCCTGCTGCAACCTGGGGCGACTGGGCCTGGCTCCGCTGCTCTTCCGGCTTCTCGGCAATCAGCCCCTGAACTACCCGCCCTGCGGCTGGTGGTGCTCGATGGCGACCAGCCGCCCCTGCCCGCCGGCAGCCCCTATGCCTATTCCCCGTCCCAGCGCGTCAGCCGTCTCGATCGCCCCGGCGGCAAGGTCTTCTACGCCAACCACCGCACCGACGAGGGTTGGCAGCGCGGCGCCGGCCCTGATCCCTGGCCCATGTACCAATGGCCGGCCCTGCTGCAGGCCTCGGGCCGCTGGCTGATCGAACTGGAGGGAGAGAAGTGTGCCGATCTGGTGATCGCCGCTGGTTTTCTCGCCACCACCCAGCCCGGCCACGCCCACCGAACCGCGCAGATCCTGGAGCGCTACCGAGCCCTGCGGCAGGCCGGTGTCGCCGGCATCGTCTACATCTCCGACCACGACGAGCAGGGCCTCAAGCGGGCCCGGCAGGTGATCAAGGCCGCAAC
>JBAXOO010000440.1:0-1992 GCA_037133235.1 Cyanobium sp. ELA507 | reverse complement strand
CCCCCGAAGCGAGCCCCTCCACCGACCAGGTGGCTGTCGTGGTGCGATACCAGCCCCAGGGCCAGGGCCGGCCCACCCAGTAGCTGCCGAGCAACCAAGCGGGATGCAGCTCCGCAAAGCCATAGGCCGCAGCCGGAGCCCGGGGAATGCCGGGCACAACCCGGGGGCGGGCCTGGCCCGGCAGGGCGCACAGGACCACGAGCAACACCACCCCCGGCCAGCGGGTCATCCACGCCCTGAGGGCCCTCGGGTTGGCCGAACTCAGCATGGGTCCAGGGGTCAGGAGGGTGGTCTTAAACGCGCAGATCATTGTGCCAGAGCAACGCTTACGGCGCATACTCCAGCTGATGGCACGCCTTGACACCGCCCTTCCTGAAACCCATGCACCGTTCAACCCCTCTCCTGGTGTTAAGCCTCAGCATCGCCCTCGCCCCAGGCCTGCTGGGCACCCCTGCCCGGGCCACCATGACCCTTGAGCAAGCCTGCACCAAATTCGCTGGCAAGGTCAACGACGCCGTAGCCAGCGGGGATCTGGTTAAGGCCCGCAAGATCTATGCCGAAGGCGGCAAGCGGGTGGCCAGCCGCTTCAACGGCGCCAGCTGCCCCAACGTGAAGGCGCCCTGAGGAGAGCCTGCTCACCAGCCCAGGCCCACGGCGCCACCCAGCCCCCACGCTCGACCATCCCTCAAGGCAAGGTTTTCCAGCCACTGCTGATAGCCTCACCGGGGCGGAAATGCTGAACGGCGCCTCGGCACAGCTCAGGCCAACGTCTCTTCAGCGGATGAAGCGCAAAGGCCGATGTCACCGTTAAAAACCAGCAGGGCCCCTCTACCCCTTCGCGCTGCGGCCTTGCCCCTGCGATCGCTGCCTCTCTGGCCCCTGGCCTCCCAGCTCCAGGCCGTCGGCCTCCGAGCGGGTCAGCGCACGCTCGGACTGGCCCTGCTGATCGGCTGCAGCTTCGGCATGAATCATCAGCCCGCCAGGGCGATCGAGGTGCTGCAGTTGCGCCTCCCCCTCCTCGATGACACCCTCTCGGCCCGGGTATCGGAACTGGCCAGCCCGGAGGCCCTCTGGAGCGGCAACAGCGACCTGGCCGAACTCAACCGGGCCACCGATGGCAACTTCGCTGGGGCCATCGGCGATCTGATGAACTACCAGCTGCCCCAGCAGAACTACCAGAGCAGCCCGATGGTGCAGCAGGTGGAGGTGCTGCTGAAGCAACTGATCGAGGTGGATCCCGGCCAGCGGGGCCTTGTGGATCCCGAACCGGTGAGCAAGGCCCTGACACGGCTGAAGGCTTCCGGCCAGACCATCACCCTGCTCAACCTGCTGCGGGAGATTCCCGGCCGCAAGGTCACCATTCGCCTGGATCGGGCCGTGCCATTCCTGCGGCAGATCGAACGGCGACAGCGGGCGCTTGATCGGTTGGTGCTCACCTATCCGAAGCTGCCCCCCGCCTCAGCCTCCGCCCTGGGACGGGGCCCATGGCCGATCCAAACCCAGGTCAGCACGATCCCGGAACCCTCCTCCCGAGATCTGCTGGAGGTCACCGTGGTGCGACCCGTCGGAGGCCCCGGCCTGCCGCCGGTGGTGATCTCCCACGGTCTCTGGGATTCCCCCGCCAGCTTCCTCGGCTGGGCCCAGCACCTCGCCAGCCATGGCACCCCGGTGTTCCTGCCCCGGCACCCCGGCAGCGACATCAGCCAGCAGGCCGACATGCTCGCCGGCAAGGCCCCGCCACCGGATCCGAAGGAATTCCTGCGGCGTCCCTTCGACGTGCGGGCCGTGCTCGATGCCCTCGATGCCGGCACCCTGCCGGGGGGCGAAGGGGTGCTGGCCCGTCAGGTGACCTTCATCGGCCATTCCTGGGGGGGCACCACCGCCCTGCAGCTCGCCGGTGCCCGCAGCCTGCCCACCGCCCTCTGGAAGGACTGCGCCAGCGCCAACAGTTCCCTGCGCAACATCAGCTGGGTGCTCCAGTGCAGTTTCCTG
>JBAXOO010000439.1:0-1994 GCA_037133235.1 Cyanobium sp. ELA507 | reverse complement strand
CTCGATCTCACCCTCACCAACCTGGACGGTTGCTACCGCGAACTCCGCAACAACTTCACCGTGGCGATTGAGCGTCGCCCGGACAACAAGAAATACGTGACCCGTTGGGGCAGCTGGAACCGCGGTGGCCTCCAGATCCAGGGCCGCGATGCCCTCTACTTCGTGCGCGAACCCTTCAGCCTTTGCAGCTCGCACTCCTAAGCAGGACCCATTCAGGTGGCAGCCGGTTGGGCGGCCAGCCAATCGCCCAGGCTGGGACCCGATTGCTGCGGGCGGCTGGTGATTTCGATGATGCGGCCCACCGCGGCGGGGTTCTCGAGGGCATCGAGGCAAACCCGCGCCACCAGCCGCCGGGGGATGCTGCCCTGCTCCTGGCCGCCGGCAGCACTGATCGGCAGGCCTTGGCTCTCGAGGTCCTCCTCCGATTCCTTGAGCCCGCCGGGGCGCACCACGGTCCAGTCCAGACCGCTTTCGGCCAGCTGGCGTTCGCCCACCCCTTTCCAGACAAGAATCAAGCCGAACAGATTGAGCGGATGAAAGAGCTTGCCGCTGCACAGCGAACTCACCAGCACCACCCGAGGCACTCCGGCCTGCCTGCAAGCGTCCAGCTGGGAGCGGATCGCCAAGGCATCCACCTTCAACGGCCCCAGCAGATCCACCGAGGGCCGCGCACCGGTGGCAATCACCAGGGCTTCACAGCCCTTCAACGCCGCGCTGAGTCGGTTGGTGTCTGAGAGCTCAAGGCGCACAATCTCGGCCCCTTGCAAACCCTCCGGCACCTGGGATCCAGGCCGCAGGATCGCGCGCACCGCCTGACCGCGGGCGATGGCCTCCTGGACCACCCGCCAGCCGGTCTTTCCGGAAGCTCCGCTGACCGCAATGGTCGTCATGATCGACTCGCCGCTGGTCACAAATGCTATGGGGATTGGGGCACCGGCCACGAACCACAGCTGAAGTCAGGCGCGATCTGGGCGGTGCCAATGGGAAAGTGGCTTCCGCCCTCACTCCACCCGGAAGCTCACGCCGATCACGGCGGTGATGTCCTTGTCGATCGTGCCGGTGTCGTAGGTACCCCCGCCGGAGGTCTCGGTGGAGTTGGGCGCGGTGATCTGGAAGATGCCGGTGTCGGCGTTGGTGATCGCACCGATGGAGGAGCCGGCCTCGGAGGCGATGGCCCGGGCGCGGCTACGGGCATCGGCGGTGGCCTTGGCGAGCATGTCGACCCGCTTGCCGGCCAGCTGGGTGTAGGTGTAAGCGGGCTCGTTGATCGTGAGCGGTACGCCCTGGCCAATCAGCTCCCCGCTGCGGGCGGCAATGGCGGCGATGCGGTCGACATCGGGGCTGCTGATCCGAATCTCCTGGCGGCTGATCCAGTTGGTGCTGCGCAGCTCACCGCTGCGGGGATCACGGTTCTCCTGCTTCTCGGTCTTCACCGAGCCGCTTTGCAGCTCTTCGGGCTTGATGCCGGCGTTGCGCAGGAAGGCGGTGGTGGTCTCGAGCGCCGGTTGCAAGCCGGCATAGGAGGCCTGCTGGGTGGGGCCGCTCTGGCTCACCTCCACGGTCCAGTCGGCGTGGTCGCTGCGGATCCGCTCCGTGCTGGCACCGGTCACGGTGATTGTGTCGTTGGCCTTGCGGATCCCTTTCACCAACACGCCGCTGGCGGTGGTCAGCCCCAACCCCAGCACCGCCATGGCGAAGACCAAAGGCGGGGTGCGGCGCAGCAGCTGCACGGCGTGATCGACCCAGCGGCGCAGTCGCTGGCCTCGGGTGGGAGGGGAGCTGGCGGAGAGGTTGCCGTTGGACAAGAGCGGAGGTGGCGCTTAGTCCACGCTAGGGATGCTGCTCCCGCTCGTTCGCCCATCAGGGCACCCACCAGCTCACAACGGCAGCGGAGTGATCCGCACCGGTTGATCCAGCGACAGGGTGCGTACCTTGCCGCCACTCAGGGGCAGGGAGCGCAGATCAAGACTGCGGATGTCCGGATTGGCAAAGGT
>JBAXOO010000438.1:0-1997 GCA_037133235.1 Cyanobium sp. ELA507 | reverse complement strand
GGCCCGGCCGGGATAGCGGGCCTCGGGCACCCTGCCCAGATCGAGCACCACCTCAAGGAGCTGGTCTCGCACCTCGGGGGCGGCGAGGGCCATCTGAACGGCCGACGGCAAGACCTCCAGCAAGCGATCCAGGTCGTCGGTGATGCGCTGGGTGGCGGGGGGATGGGGCGCGACCAAGGGGTTCGGAGACGGGCTCGGGCGACCGTGGTTGTCGCGATGGTTTGGTTCTAGCGGCAGGCGGCAGGCCATTGATGGGCCGCCCAAACCGCAATGGCCGATCAAGGGCGCCTTGCCAGCCAGGGCCCCACCAGGCCGTCGGCCATGGCCGACGCCTCGGGCAGCAGATCGGCCTGATCCAACAGCCGTCCTCCCCGCTGCTGGGAGAGCAGCAGAAGGGATTGCAGGCGGGCCCGGGCCACGCTGCCGAAGGCCACGCCGGCCACCATCGCGCGCCAGGGCAACCCCAACCCCTCCACCAGGGGCAGGGTGTGGTCGTTGGTGCCTCCAGCCAGCTGGACGGGTCCGGGGGGAAGCCGCTGGGCGACCCCGAGGAGCAGCTGCACGGCGGAACGGGCCGTACCGGCCCCCACATCGCCACTCATCGGCCGTCCATCGAGTTGCCAGAGGGGCGTCAAGCCAGCCGCTCGCAGCTGGGCAAAACGGTTCCAGAGCTCATCCACGAGGCGGTCAGCGTCCGCTCCGGAGGCGCCCGCTTCGGAGGATCGCGGGGCCCCTTCCACCTCCAACCCACAGCTCACCGCCAGGCGCCGCAGTGGAATCCCCGCGGCCCGCACCTGATCCAGTCGGGCCGCGAAGGCCCCAGCTCGACCGATGCGGGTGTGGAGTTCGATCGCATCCGGGCGCAGGGCGGCCAGCAACGGAGCCACCGCTGCGGCCGGCAGCAGCTGATCCCGCTCCTCGATCAGCCCCAGGGGGCAGGCCGGCAGGCAGCGGCCGCAGCCATAGCAACGCTCCTCCAGCACCCCGGATGCGGCGTCCCCCTTGGCCCCAGAAAACCTGGAGATTGCCCCAGGCTGAGGCTCCGGGGCCGGAATCGCCAGGGCAGGGCAGACCCGTTCGCAGGGGCGTGGGCAATCGGCAGGGCAGCTGGCCGGATCGAACCAGGCCTTACGGAAATGGGGATCGGCCCCATCGCTCAAACTCACCATCACCCACGGCCGGGCCGCGCCGCGGGCCTCGGCCCAGGCAATGCCGCGCCGCGCTGCGGCCACCACGGCGGAATCGGCGGCCAGATCCAGGCAATGAACCCCCGCCAGGCTGTAGAGGCCGGCCAGGTCCTCGATGGCAGCCAGGTCCTGGTTGCTGGCGCCACCGATCCATTTCACCCAGCGGCCCCTGGCCAGGGCCTGCTCGGCAAGGGAAAGGGGGCAACCGGGGTCGATGGCATCGGCGGGCGCGAAGGACCATCATCCCCACCCATGGCCCGCCACAGCTTCATCCGCCCTGCTTGGGCATCAGGTCACAAGCGGAGGCGGGGGGGAGCTCGCCCTCAGGGGAGGCCTCCGCCCCACCCAGCCCTAGCGCCCTGGCCAGCCAAGGGGCTGTGACACCCCCGAGGCCCACCGTGATCAAGATCGTGAGAAACACCAGGCCCTTGAGGGGCCCTGCCGCGGCCATGCCCGCCTGCTGCAGCTGAATGGCGAAAAGGCTGGCCACAGCGGCGGTCACGATGCCGCGGGGGGCGATCCAGCTGACCAACACCTTCTCGCGCCAGTTCAAGGGCAACCCCACGCCCGCCGACATCACCACCAGCAGCCGCAGCACCATCAGCCCCAGCACGCAGCCCACCCCGCCAAGCCCCAAAGGACTCAGCTCTTGCCAGGAAACATCGGCCGCCAGCAGGGGGAACAACACTGTGATCGCCAGCATCGCCAGCTGGGCGATCAACGCCTCCAGGGATCCGGCGGCGGTTTCGAGGCGCAGGCCTACCACCACGCCGGCCGTCACCGCTGCTGGCAATCCGGCCTCGGGCAGCA
>JBAXOO010000437.1:0-1998 GCA_037133235.1 Cyanobium sp. ELA507 | reverse complement strand
CATCCCGACCGTTCGAGCGAGGCGAACCCCAGATCCGCGGCTCGGCCCAGCGCCAGTAGCGGCTGAAGCGGCGCAGATCGGGTTCGATGGCCTTGGTTGCGGACGCCAGCCCCACACCTGCCGGTTCCAGATCGGACGGCACCAGAGGTTCGGGATCAAGCACGATGAGCGGCAGCCTCGCCGCCAGCTGCGCGGTGATCGCCTGCAGCCGCGGATCCACCGCCCGGGTGGTCACCACCCCATCGGCTCCGCAGCGGGCCACGAAGGCCAGCAGCTCCGCCACCGGATCACCCGCCCGGATCGTGACCGGCAGCTCCAACAGGCATTCGTAGACGAACACCAGCCGTTTCAGTCCCCAGGGCTCCTGATCGGCCGCCACCGGATCGAACACGAACAGCGCCGGACGGTGCGGATGGGCCCGCAGGGCGGCATTGGCGGGTCCGAGGGCCTCGGCATGGATCCATAGCACCGGAGCCCGCAGGTGGTCCGGCCCGGGAGCCGCGGGCTGGGACGCTGCAGGCTGGGGCTCTGCGGGCTGGGGAAACGCGGACTGGGCGGACGCCGCGGGCTGCGAAACCGCTGGCTGGGCGAGCGTGGCGAGCTGCAGAACCGCAGGGCCCGATCGAGCCTGAAGAGCCTGGGGCACTGAGGGATCCCCAGGCGCCACGGCCGCCGATGGGCGCTTGCCACCGGCTGCACCAGAAGCCACCCCCCGCCCCGCTCCAGGCTCCGTGACGGACGGCAAGCCCGGAAACAGCCGCTCCTGAAGCTCCTCATAGCTGGCCTCGAAGGGACACCCCCCGGCAGCGCCTGCTCCGCCCCGGCCGGCGGCAGGGCAGGCCTGGCAATACGAAGGCCCGGCGAAGCGCTCCAAGTTGGCTCGGTTGAAGATGTAGGGCTTGCTGCTGAAGCTGCTGGCCACCCACTGCCAGCTGAGGCTGTTGCTGGCCCCATCGGCATCGAGCAGGTGGGCATGGAACCAGCGGGCACCCACCTGCCAGCGCAGCCGCCGCCAGTGCACCACGTAGCTCGCCAGCCAGAGCCGGGCATGGTTGTGGAGCCAGCCGCTGCCCACCAGCTCGGCCGCGAAGGCATCGATGCAGACCAGGCCGGTGCGGGCGTTGGCCAGATCGGCCGGCAGGGTGGTGGCGTAGGCCTCGGCGGGCCAGCCGGTCTTGAGGGGTTCGCGGCCCTGGTGCACCCCTTCGCCCCACTGGGCCCAGAGGCGCTGCCAGTAATCGCGCCAGGCGAGCTGCTGGATCAGCTTCTCGCCGGGATGGCGGGGGGCGCCGTGCCAGGGGCGAGCGGTGGCGGATGCGGGCGCCCCATCCCGGCGCGGCAACTCCGCACCGAAGGGGTGACTTCCGCCCCGCTCCCGGGTGGAAGCCCGGGTGGCCGCGAGAATCGGCAGCCCCGCAGCAGGTTCCGGCTCGGGCGACCCGGACGGCGGCCCCACCCGGGCCAGCACCGCATCGCGAACCTCCGCGAGGCTCAACACGCCATGGCGGATGTAAGGAGACAGCCCCGTGACGGCCCCGGCCAGATGATTGCGACTGGCGCCATAGGCCTGGGGATCAATCTCCCCTAAGAGCCGCTCGGCCTCGCGGCGACCGCCCCGGCGAGGAGAGGCTTCCCCAGCCAGTCCGGGAAACCACGGCGCGAGCCACTGGGCCACTTCCCGGCGGTCGGCAAGCTCACGGGGCAGATCGGCGGGGTCAGCGGGCCATGGCGGGCTCAGGGTGGGCATCGCGGAACGGCGGCAACACGTCGACCGGCCGGCTCACGCTACGAAGGCACTCCCGGGCATGGACGCCTTCCCGCCGGTGCGTTCTGAGCGTTGAGCCCATGATCCCTGGCAGGCCTGATCCCTGCCCTGATGAAGGTGCCCCCAGGGCCCGGGGCCCCGGTCAGGCCCACCGCCGGGCGACGTCCGCAGCCGGCGCTGTTGGAGAATCCATCCCAACTCCCGCCCCCGGCGCACCCCCATGCTCCTCGACC
>JBAXOO010000436.1:0-2012 GCA_037133235.1 Cyanobium sp. ELA507 | reverse complement strand
GCCGATCAGATCAAACACGAAGGCCACCAGGCCCATCGCGATCACAAAGTGCACCACGATCGGATGGAGCGTGTCCATCCAGGGGAGGTTGTGCTCGTTCAGCGGCGGCAGCAACGGCACGGAAGGTGGCGGTGTCCCGCCAGCGGTTCTAACAATCTTGGCGGCTCCTGGCAGGGGCTGCTCGGGCTTGTGATGGATTGCTACAGCCCGATGGGTGATCCCGCACCCGAAGCCAGTTGAGCGGCCACGGTAAGGGTCCCCTTCATCCCCTTTCCCGTGTCTGCGCCGGCTTCCCCCAAGCTCCGCTGGATCACTGCTGCCCTGCTGCTGATCGCCGCGCTTCTGGCCATCGCCCTGCCCTTCGTGTCGTCGACCCTGCTCACGATCGCCCTGGGCGGCGTGGCGATCGCCGCCGGGGTGTCGCAGCTGCTGCGGCTCACCAGTGTCGAAGGGAAGCGCGGCAAGGTGTTCCGCGGCCTTTCGGCCCTGCTCTATCTGGTGGGGGGTGTCAGCCTGCTGGCCTTCCCGATCCAGAGCACCCTGAGCCTCACCCTGTTCCTGGGCTTCCTGCTGGCGATCGAAGGGGTAATGGAGCTGGCGGCGGCCGCTGCCGGCGGTGGGCCGACCCGCTGGCTGGTGCTCGCCGATGGCATTGTCACCGCCGTGCTTGGCGGCCTGCTGATCGTCGAATGGCCCCTCAGCGGTACCTGGGCGATCGGCACGATGTTTGGCATCGGCCTGGCCTTCTCGGCGGTGAACATGCTCACGGCGCCGGCGCCGACGGCAACCACCCAGGCCTGATAGGGGGGGGCAGTCGCCAAACCCTGTACAGTACCTCGTACAGCTTTCGGTCGCTGCATGGATGCCATCACCTACACGGCCGCCCGGGCGAACTTGGCGCAGACCATGCACCGAGTGTGCGACGACCACGAGCCCCTGATCATCACCCGCAACGGCCAGCAAGCCGTCGTGATGCTGTCGCTGGATGACTTCAAGGCCCTGGAGGAGACCGCCTATCTGCTGCGCTCCCCCAGCAATACCCGTCGACTGCTTGATGCCATCGACAGCCTTGAATCCGGCCAGGGCCAGGAGCGCTGCCTCTTGGAATGAAGCTGATCTTCGCTGAGCAGGCCTGGGAGGATTACCTCCACTGGCAGGAGACGGACCGGAAAATGGTCAAACGCATTCATGAGCTGATCAAGCAAGCAACGCGTACCCCATTCGAAGGATCCGGCAAACCCGAGCCCTTGAAGCACGCTCTCTCTGGCTACTGGTCTCGCCGCATCAACGACGAACATCGGATCGTTTACAGGGTTGAAGGCGATTCCCTGCTGATTGCTCAGCTTCGTTTTCACTATTAGAGCCAGGCCCATCACTCTGAGGCGCTCACCCGCCGCGACCGATCACCATGGAGGTGAAGACATCTCCCCCACCGCCTGTGTGCGGCCGCGGCGCGGATCCACCACCCCGAGGCTGCCGCTCCCCACGGGCGCCAGCAGCTCCACGCTGTTGGCCGCCCCCATCGCCGGGCTGGGCTGGGTGAGGTGCCCCATCGCCTCCAGCAAGCGGCGGGTATCAGGCGAAATCCCCTCCTCCAGCGAGAGGCGATCGGGCCAGAGTTGGCTGTGGATGCGCGGTGCCGCCACGGCCGTGGCCAAGTTGGCACCCCAGACGATGCGCTGCAGCAGAACCTGGGCCACCGTCGTGATGATGCGGCTGCCGCCAGGGCTGCCCGTGGCCAGCCAGGGCGTGCCATCGGGGCGAAACACCAGGGTGGGGGCCATCGAGCTGAGCGGCCGCCGGCCGGGCCTGATCGCGTTCGCCTCGCCCTGCACCAGGCCGAAGCTGTTGGGGCGACCCGGGGCGGCGCTGAAATCGTCCATCTCGTTGTTCAGAAGAAAGCCGGCGCCCGGCACGGTCACACCGTTGCCGTAGGCGAAGTTGAGCGTGGTGGTGAGGGCCACCAGGCCGCCATGGCGATCCGCCACCGAGAGGTGGGTGGTGTTCACGCT
>JBAXOO010000435.1:0-2024 GCA_037133235.1 Cyanobium sp. ELA507 | reverse complement strand
GCCGATCCGCCGCCGCCCCGGATCCGGTTGAGCGGCAGGAAGGTGAGGCGGCCGGCCCTGCGGCTTTTGAGCAATTCGATGGCCCGGGCTGCAATGCGGTCGTCATCGACCACCACCTGGCCGAGCCGGGCGCCGGCGGCCACCTCCAGGGCCACCCGGTGCCGCTCCTCCACCTCCCCCAGCTGGGCGACCGGGCCGTGGATGCCCTCCAGCCCCGATTCCAAGAGGAGCCGCAGGGCACCGGTGCCCCGGCTTTCCTGGAGGGTTTCGCGGCGGCTGTCGTGCCGGGCGATCTCCCGCTCCAGGCCGGTCTGCTCCTGCTCCAGGCGGCTGCGGGTGCGCTGCTGCAGGGCCAGGGCCTCGGCCTGCTCCTGCAACTCCCCCTGGCGGCTGGCCAGGGTCTGCAGGAGTCCCCGTTCCTCCTGGCGCAGGGCGTCCAGCCGCTGCAGGGCCTCGGTGCTGCCGCCGGCCTCCTGGAGGGATTCCGCCTCCAGCTCCCGGCGCCGTTGGGCCGCCTGGTGGAGGCGCTCCAGCAGCTGGCTGTTTTCGCTATCCAGGGGGGTGAGCTTCTCCAGCAGCTCCTGGCGCTGCTGGTCCCGGCGTTTGCGCTCCTCGATCCAGCTGCCGGAGCGGTCGGCCACCTCCCCCAGCCGGCGGCGGGAGAGTTCCACCGCCGCTTCGGCCTGGCGGCACTGGTGCTCCGCCTCCTCCAGCTCGCCGTCGCCAGCCCCACCGCTCCCATCGAGGATCTGGCGCTCCTGGCGCAGCTCCCCCTGGCGGCGCCCCAGCTCCTCCCGGCGGCGCTGGAGGGCGCTGGCCTCCTCCCGGTGCCGCTCTGCCTGCCGTTCCCGCTCCCTCGCCCCTGCCTCCAGACCCGCCAGCTCCGCCTGCACCGCCAGCAACTGGTCTTCTCCCAGGGCCTTCACCTCCGCCTGCAGGCCCTCCAGCAGGGCGGCGGCCTGGGCCACCCCCTGCTCGGCGGCCATGATGCTCTGGCGCTCCTCCTCCTCCCGCAGGCCCAGGGCCTGGCGGCGCAGCTCCAGGGCTTCGAGGGCGGCCCGGGCCTCTTCAAACTCGAGCACCTGCTCCTGGCCACGGCCGGCCTGGAGCTGCAGCCGGATCTCCTGGTAGGTGCGGGCGCGGGCGCAGTCGCGTTCGAGTTTCTGGCGGGTGATCAGCAGTTCCTGCTGGACGATGCGGCAGCGCTCCTGCCGCTCCTGCACCTCATCGAGCTTGGAGCGGGTCTGGTCGATGCGCGAATCAAATAGGGCAACGCCGGCCAGCTCATCGATGATGCCGCGCCGATCCCGGGCGCCCATCGACACGATCCGGGTCACATCCCCCTGCATCACCACATTGCTGCCATCGGGATCGATGCGCAGGCGGCGCAGCTGGGTCTGGAGCTGCTGCACGGTGCAGGGCACCCCATCGGCGCTGAAGCTGCTGCTGTAGGTGCCGCCCGGGGCCACCCGTAGGCGGCGGCTGACGCTCCACTGGCGTTGGCCCCTTTTGATCCACGGGCCCTCGCTGGGGGCCTCGAGGCCGTCCTCCGCCTCGTCGGGAGTCCAGTCGCCCAGGTCGAAGTGCACCGTCACGCTGGTTTCCGATGCCCGGCCCTCGCGCTGCATGGCGCTGTTGATCAGGTCGGGCAGGCGCTCCGCCCGCATGCCACGGCTGGTGGCCAGGCCCAGGCAGAAGAGCACCCCATCAAGGATGTTGCTCTTGCCCGAGCCGTTCGGTCCGGTGACCACGGTGAACCCAGGCTCGAGCGGAATCGCCATCGATCCGCCGAACGACTTGAACTGGTTGAGTTCGACCTGGTTGATGTGAACCAACAGGCCCGTCCGCCGGGCGATCGGAATGTAGCCAAAGCGCTGACGCTGCCAAGGGGGCCTGCCTAGGCTTGCCCAAGGCCGACGGTCTCCCCCACCCCGGCGGACGGGTCTCCCGCTCCGGCAGGCGGTTTCACCGGCGGGCAACCCACCCACACTGGGTTTTGTTCCTGCCTCTCCCCTCTGTAGGAC
>JBAXOO010000434.1:0-2029 GCA_037133235.1 Cyanobium sp. ELA507 | reverse complement strand
ATCACCGCCCTGCGCTTCGAGCAGGGCGGCCTAAGCCTCACCAACCGCTTCGTGCGCACGGAGGGCTGGCTGGCCGAGGAGAAGGACGGCAAGCCGCTTTATCGCGGCGTGTTCGGCACCCAGAAGCCCGGCGGCCTGCTCGCCAATGCCTTCGACGTGCGCCTCAAGAACATTGCCAACACCCACGTGGTGAAGCTCGGCGATGAACTGTTGGCCCTGTGGGAGGCCAGCTCCCCCCACGCCCTCGATCCCGACACCCTCGACACCAAGGGGATCTCCCTGCTCGATGGGGTGCTCAAGCCCGGCGAAGCCTTCAGCGCCCACCCCCGCTTCGATCCCGGCCACCACGGCGAGGAGCGCATGGTGACCTTCGGCGTGAAGAGCGGCCCGCGCAGCACGATCCGGCTGATGGAGTTCGCCGTGGCCGACGACCCCGCCAGCGGCATTAAGGCCGGCCAACTGTTGAGCCAGCGCTCCGACAGCTTTGGCGGCTTCGCCTTCCTGCACGACTTCGCGATCACCCCCAACTGGGCGGTGTTCCTGCAGAACGCCATCGCCTTCAACCCGCTGCCCTTCCTGCTGGGCCAGAAGGGCGCCGCCCAATGCCTGGCCTCCAAGCCCGGCGGCCAGGCCCAGTTCTGGCTGATCCCCCGCGATGGCGGCGCTTTTGCCGGCCAGCCACCACGGATCGTGCCGGCCCCCGAGGGCTTCGTATTCCACCACCTCAACGCCTGGGAAATCTCCGAGGCCGGGCCCGATGGCTTCGGCGGCCAGGTGGAGGGTCCGGCGCTGGTGGTGGAAAGCATCTACTACGCCGATTTCCCTTCGATCGGCCCCGACACCGACTTCCGCACGATCGACTTCGACCTGATCCCCGAGGGCCTGCTGGAGCGCTGCACGATTGATCTCACCTCAAACACCATGCGCACCGAGCGGCTCAGCGAGCGCTGCTGCGAGTTCGCCATGGTGAACCCCCGCCGCGAAGGGCTGTTCAGCCGCTTCGGCTGGATGGCGGTGGCCGAGCGCGAAAGTGGCAACGATCCGCTGCAGGCGATCAAGAAGCTTGATCTGATCAGCGGCGAACGCCAGGTGTGGAGCGCCGCGCCGCGGGGCTTCGTGAGCGAGCCGGTGATGGTGCCCCGTTCCACACCAGCCGGCGGCCCCGAGCCGGCCGAAGACTACGGCTGGGTGCTCACCCTGATCTGGAACGGTGCCCGCTGCGCCAGCGATCTGGTGATCCTGGATGCCGCCTCGATGGAGGAGCTGGCGGTGGTGGAGCTGCCGCTGGCGATCCCCTATGGCCTGCACGGGAGCTTTGTGGCAGCGTAATGCTGCGGCAGGGCCAGGGCCCCTCAGCCCGCCCAGATCTCTTCAAGATCCAGTGCCAGCTCTGGGAACAGGGGATCTCCCCAAGGGATTCAGACTAGCTTGAATAACTCTCAGGCTAGCTAGCCATCTTGACGGACACCCGCCCCACAGGCTCCCGGCGCCAACCCACCCTGGCGGTGCCCTTGGCGGCAGCCAAGAACCAGCTCTCGGCCCTAGTGGCTCGGGTGGAGCAGGGGGAGGAGATCGCCATCACCCGTCGCGGGGTGCCGGTGGTGCGGCTCGTGCCCGATCCCGGCGAACGCGATCGGGGGGCTGGGCGTCGTGAGCGGGTGGCCCTGGCGCTGGAGCGGCTGCAGCAGCTGCGGACTGGCGTCGTCCTGGAGGGCGACCTGGGGCTGATCGCCCGGGAGGGTCTGGATTGAACCCGGCGATCGCAACCACCGCCTTTGTGCTCGACAACTCCGTGCTCTGCGGCTGGATCCTCGCCAACCAAGCCACGCCCTACAGCGACGCGGTAGCCGGCCGGCTGCCGGTGGTCGATGCCCACGCCCCCTGGTTGCTGCTGCTGGAGTTCACCAATGTGCTGCGCACCGCTTGTCGTCGCGGCACGATCGAGATCGCTGCGGCCCGAGAGATTGTCGATCAGGTGGCCCTGCTGCCAATCCGCATCGATGCCGCCCCTCCCCAGCCGGCCGCCCTG
>JBAXOO010000433.1:0-2033 GCA_037133235.1 Cyanobium sp. ELA507 | reverse complement strand
GCGCCGACATGGATTTCGCCTCTTAGGAAGCTGTCCTTAGTCAAAAGCCCCCCTCCCCTTCCCCCCCTTAGCCGTGGGGTGACAGTCCCGTAGGTTGTCCTGCGCCCCCGGCGCCGACAACCGGAGGGATTGGCACCCCACGGCCATCACCATGGCTCTTCGTTTGCTGCTGGATTCCGCCGATCCGGCGGCTTGGCTGGAGTGGCTGCCCAGCGGCCTGTTCCATGGGGTCACCACCAACCCCACCCTGCTTCGCCGTGCAGGCCGGCCCTGCCACCCTGCCGCACTCAGGGAGCTCACCGAGCAGGCCCTTGATCTAGGCGTTCAGGAGATTCACCTGCAGGCCTGGGGGGGAGACTCCGAGGCTCTAGCCGCCTGCGGAGCGGAGCTGGCCAGCTTTGCCCCCGCTCGGGTGCTGGTGAAGCTGCCGATCACCCGGACGGGGGTTGGGGCGGCCCGGCAGCTGATTGCCGCCGCGGTGCCGGTCACCTTCACCGCCTGCTACGAAGCACCCCAGGTGCTTCTCGCTGCAGCCCTCGGGGCCCACTACATCGCGCCCTACCTCGGCAGGATCACCGACCTCGGGGGGGATGGCCCGGCCGAACTGGTGACCATGCAGCGTGCCCTCGATGGGGTGGGATCAAGCACCCGGCTGCTGGTGGCCAGCCTGCGCTCCCCCACCGACCTGAGTCGCCTGGCGGCCGCAGGTCTGGGCACCTTCACCCTGGCTCCGGCGATTGCCGCGGCCCTGTTGGCCAACCCCGCCACCGCCGCCGCGGCCGAACAGTTTGAACGCGACGCGGCGGCGATGGCGGGCGGGGCGCCGGCCGATTCCTAAGCTCGCCCGATCACGCAGGGGGCCATGGGCACGGGGCGCAGGCTGGGCCTGGGGCTCGCTGGATGGTTGGCAAGCGGCACCGCCGGCCTCGCCAACGGCACGGCCCTGGGCAACCGCCTCAGTGACCTGCTCGGGGCCGACCAGTTCCTGGCGGGTCCGCTGCGGGACCTGGCCCGACGGCCCCTCCTGCACCAGGCCCTCAACAGCAGCGGCCTGGCCCGCCGCACCGCCCTCCAGGCCCTCGTCGCCGATCTGAAGCACACCTATGCCCCGGCGGTGCTGGGCGAACTGGTTGACCTGCTGGAGGCGGCGCTCGGGGAACCGGGACTTGGCGAAGCGGGACTTGACGAAGCTGGACTTGACGAAGCGAGGCCTGGGGAAGCGGGGCCTCGCGAAACGGGGATTGGCGAAGCCGCGCCCGGAGAAACCAGCGCACCCGCAGCGGCGCTGGAAGAGGCCAAGTCGAGCGATGCCGGCCGACCCCAGGGGCTCCGGGGGGGCAAGATCCAGACCCTCCTGCCTTCCCTTGCCGCTGGTCTGAAGCCCCTGGGTCCGGGGCTGGCCCTGGGGGCCGCCATGGCCCTGGTGCTCTCCTGGCTCGCGGGTGTGCTCGAGCGTCAGTTCTTCCATCCCTGGCACTGGAGTGGGGGGATCGCCCTGGTGGCTGTCCTGGCCCTGCTGCAGATCGGCACCGCCGGCCGGCAGGGCCGCCTCCGACTGGCCCTGCGGCTCAACCAGCGGCAAAGCGGCGATCCCCGCAGGGCCTGGCGCTGGGTCACGGCGCCCTGGATCCACGCCAGCAATGGCGAAGCCCTGCTCCACGCCCTCGTGCTGCTGCTGATCCTGGGCCCTTCCCCCCTCCCCCTGGAGGATGGGGTGCTGCGCTTCGCCCTCACCGCCCTAGCCACGATGGCCCTCGGCTGTCTGGCGGCCCAGCGCCTTGGCCTGCGCCATCAGCAATGGGCGGGGGCCTCCGGCGTCAGCGGAGCCCTGATCGGTCTTCCCACCGCCCTCAGCCTGCTGCGCTGGCGGGAGATCAGCTTTCCGCTGGGCTCACTTGCGGTGCCGGCCTGGGTGCTACTGGTGCTGGTGGGCAGCCTGCAGCTGGCCTGGATCCTGCCCCCCAGGGGCAACGCCGATACCAGCCGGGCCCGGGATCGGCTGCTGGTCTCCCAATGGTGGTGGGGTCTGGTGC
>JBAXOO010000432.1:0-2035 GCA_037133235.1 Cyanobium sp. ELA507 | reverse complement strand
CTCCAATCCCTGCGCGAGCGGCTGAATCGATGAGCCCCACCCCCCTTCGAATCGTGGCCCTGGGCTTTAGCCCCGAGGCCATTCCCCTGCTGCAGCGCCTCGAGGCCGCCGCTGTGGCCAGCAGCATCCGCTGGCCTGGCTCCGCCCAAGCCCCTGCCGACTGGCTCGCGGCCGAATGGCCCCAGGCCGATGCGGTGGTGGCCGTGGGGGCCTGCGGACTGGTGGTGCGGCTGGTGGCGCCCCTGCTCTCGACCAAAAGCAGCGACCCCGCTGTGGTGGTGCTCGATGGAGATGGTCGGTATGCCATCCCTCTATTGGGGGGCCATGGCGCCGGCGGCGAAGCCCTGGCCCAGCGACTCGCCGCTTTGCTGGGGGGGGAGGCCGTGGTCACCGGTAGCTCAGGGGTGGCGGGAAAGCTCGCCCTCGATGCCTTCGGCAGCGACTGGGGCTGGAGCCGCGGCAGCGGCGACTGGACCGCCCTGATGGTGGGTGCCTCCCGGGAAGGGAGCCGGCCTGAGGTGCGGCAAACCTGTGGCAATGCGCAATGGCAGGGGGTGGGCCTGCCGGGTGATCCATCCACCACCATCCCAGCCCTGGTGATCGACCATCACCAGGGCGAAGGCTGCCGCTGGCACCCGCCGGTCCTCTGGCTGGGGCTGGGCTGCGAGCGCAACAGCAGTGAAAGCCTCCTGGAGCGGTTGGTGGATGGCTGCTTAGCCGCTGCAGGGTTGGCCCCGGAAGCGGTAGCGGGCCTGGCCAGCGTGGATCGCAAGGGCGATGAGCAGGCCCTGCTGGCCCTGGCCCAGCGGCGGGGCTGGCCGCTGCGGCTGTTCAGCGCGCCGGAACTGGCCGCCATCGCCGTGCCGAACCCCTCGGAGGCCGTGGCCCGAGAAATGGGCACCGCCAGCGTGGCCGAGGCCAGCGCCCTGCTCGCAGCAGCAGCAGCAGCAGCAGCGGCGGGCGGGCCCCGGGGAGCCGGCGAAGCCCCGGGACCGGCTGAAACCGCGCCAACGCTGCTGGTAGAAAAACGAATCGAGCACGCCGCCCCCGGAGAGCGGGGGGCTGCCACCCTGGCGGTGGCCCTGGCGAAGCAGCAATGGGCGCCCCAGCGCGGCGAACTGCACCTGGTGGGGAGTGGCCCGGGCCGCCTCGATCTGCTCAGCGGCGATGCCCGCCAGGCCCTGGCCCGCACCACGGTCTGGGTGGGCTACGGGCCCTACCTCGACCTGCTGGAACCCCTGCGCCGGCCCGACCAGCTGCGGCGCGACGGCAAGCTCACCGAGGAGCGGGCCCGCTGCGCCGAGGCCCTGGATCTGGCCAGCCAGGGCCTCGCTGTGGCCCTGGTCTCATCCGGAGACAGCGGCATCTATGGCATGGCCGGCTTAGCTCTGGAGCTCTGGCTGGCCCGCAACCCCATCGACCGTCCGAGCTTCGAGGTGCATCCGGGCATCTCAGCCCTGCAACTGGCGGCGGCCCGGGCCGGAGCCCCGCTGATGCACGACTTCTGCACGATCAGCCTCAGCGATCGCCTCACCCCCTGGGAGGTGATCGAGAGACGGCTGGCCGCCGCGGCGGCGGGAGACTTCGTGGTGGCCCTCTACAACCCCCGCTCCCTTGGCCGCGACTGGCAGCTGGAGCGGGCCCGCACGCTCCTGCTGGAGGGCAGGCCCCCGAGCACACCGGTGGCCGTGGCGCGGCAGCTGGGACGCGAAGGGGAAAACGTGCAGTTCCACACCCTGGGCAGCCTGCCGGTGGAGCAGGTGGACATGCTCACCCTGGTGCTGATCGGTAACAGCACCACCCGTTTGCAGGACAACCGCATGGTCACGCCGCGGGGATATCCGGGCGCCAGCCTCGCCTGATCGAAAGCCGGCCCACCAAGCCTGTATGGGGGCTGGGTGCGGCAGCGCCAGGGTCGGCGAGCCGGGCCCTGCCGCTTGAGGGTCGACACAAAAAAGGCCGGTCGCCCGGCCATCAAGCAATCGGGATGACAGGATTCGAACCTGCGGCCCCTTCGTCCCGAACGAAGTGCGCT
>JBAXOO010000431.1:0-2043 GCA_037133235.1 Cyanobium sp. ELA507 | reverse complement strand
GGCAAGTCGCGCCATGACAACTCCATGACGAAGCCATGACGATGAACGTCAACCTGTCACCTCAATTGGAGGCGATGGTGAAAGACAAGGTGGCCTCCGGCCGCTACACCTCCGCCAGCGAAGTCGTGCGCGAGGCCCTGCGGCTGATGGAGCAGCAGGATCGGCTGAGGGCGTTGCAACTCCAACAGCTGCAACAGGACATCCAGGAAGGGCTGGTCAGCGGGGAGCCGATGCCATGGAACCCGGAGGCGATCAAGGCCGAGGGGCGTCGCCGCTTGGAGGCGCGCACTGATTCAACCCTGAGCGATTGAGCGGTGCTGGCAATTGTCCTCACTCCCAGTGCCAACACGGATCTTCTGGGGATCTGGGAGTTCATCGCCGCCGATAACCCCGATCAAGCCGATGCCTTCATCGGTCTGATCGATGCAACGTTTCAGAACCTGAGCCGCCAAGCGGGCCTCGGGCGAATGCGTGATGAACTCGCGCCCGGGCTGCGCAGCTTTCCTGTAGGACGGTATCTGATCTTTTATCTGCTGGATTCGGGCTGCCTACGAATCGTGCGTGTCTTACATGGCGCCCGCGATATTGATGCTCTTTTCACTGAACCAGAAGCGCAATGAAGCTGCAAAAATCGGCATTGCCCGTGACCCCGCATCCACACCCCCAGAGCGCCGAATCGCGGAACTGGGTGAACCGGCTGCGTGCCCTGCACGGCGATCAGCCAGGCCCTGAGGGCTCCGCGGTGGCACTGCTGCGAGAACTGAGGGATAGGGAGCCGTAAGCGCGGCCCTTCACTCCAACCAGTTCTCGATCACCAAACCCGGATAGGCCTGAAAATCGCGAGGGCTGTTGGTGATCAGGATGGCGCCGCCGCCGTGATGGCCGAAACGCCAACCACGCCGACCCGGCAACGGCCAAAACGCTGCACCACCTGCGGTGGCTGGTGTTTGATCAGATCAATACAGATATTGGTATCGAGCCGATAGCGGGAGGCGATCGTCGCCAGGTTGGGCACCGTGGTCGGCACGGCGGAGGTCACAGCAGCGGGCGATCGGCCTGCTCTTGGTCGACTCGGCCTTCCGCCAGGAAAGATGGTGAGAAGCTGGCCAAGGCCGCCAGGGCAGCTCGGATCGGCCTGGCGGCGGTACGGATTCGCAGTTCATCGCCGATCCGCTCGATCTCCTGTTCCAGATCAGCGCGCTCGTAGGCCAAATCGGCCGGAATCCTCACCGCCTGGGAGTGGCCGTTGCGAAACAGGCGGATCGTCGCCATGACACACACTTGATTGACATGTACATCCCAGGCAGCGCAAGCCGGTTGGCACGGCCTGGCCTTAGCTCGCGCCCCACAAGCTGAACGCAACGTGCCTGGCGGCTGCGTGAAAGTCCTGGTCCGTGGTCAACAGGGTCAGATCGCTGGTGGGACAGAGCTGGATGAGGAGGGCATCCAGCATTCCCATTAGCACGCCTCGGGGTCGGCGGGAGCTTCGAACTTCCGCCGCTTCCAGGTGATCGTCCTTGACGGACTGGAGGAAGGCCAGCGCTGAGGGGCTCTCAACTAGCCGAACCCGGTGCTTCGGCCCAGCAACACCTTGCAGCAGCTCCTGGGGCAGCAGTGCTGTCGTGAAAAGCTGATCTGCCCCAAGAAGTGCGTAGAAGAGGGCTACCTCCTCGGGCGCGGATTGCTCAGCCTCACGGTGTAAGGCCGGTGACGACTGGATACCGGCAGCGGCCCGCCTGGCCTGAGCTGAGGCGAGCTGAGGTGAGCGGTGATGCCCCATGGCAAGCGATCCGGAAGCCGTGAAGATGGGACAAAAGCGCAGCTGTCACACCCCCCTCCCATTCGCTATCCCATGCCGACAATGTGGTGCGCAAGTACATCAATCTGAGGCCAACTTTGAGAATTGCATCAGGCTTCAGGAACAATCTTGTGATGGCAGGCATAGCCAGCTTAGCCTTCGCCGCCCTCACGCCGCAGGCCACGCTTGCGGCTCCGGCCATAACCCTCAAAGGCAGTTTTGATGGTGCAAACGGCAATGTCCCC
>JBAXOO010000430.1:0-2049 GCA_037133235.1 Cyanobium sp. ELA507 | reverse complement strand
TGCGGGACGCTTTTGCCGCCGATCGCCAGTGGTTGGTGCGTTGCAGCATCCTTTCGGCCCTGGCGGAACAGCCCCTGATGGCTGCAGATCAGCTGTTGGAGCTCGCCCGCATGGCGATTGCCGATGCCGATGGCACGGTGCGAGTGGGTGGCGCCGAGATCCTGGGCCGGGTGGTGCGGGAAGGGGATCGCCTCGCTGGGGCCGGGGATGCCGGTGCTGCTGAGGCGGGCCGAGAGCTGCTGGTGGGCCTGCAGGCGGATGGGGATCACCGCGTGGTGGCGGCTGCCCTGGACGGCCTGCAGGCTTGAGTGCGCCAAACCGATGCCATCGCTTGTGCCGGGGGCCGACCTTTGCTGGAACGGCCTTGCTAGGTTTCTTAGGTCACTAGGGGTGCCCGGCCCTCAGGTTGCCTTGTTGGCAGCCACCGATGAGGGCCCCAGGGCTGAGATCACACCCTCCGAACCTGATCCGGGTCATGCCGGCGCAGGGAAGTGCGGTCGAACTCAGGTCTGCGTGCATCGATGGGTCGTTCCGCTTGCGGTGCGGCCACCAGCCTGTCCTTCGCCGTACCTGTCATGCGCACTGCCTGGATCGAGAAGCGTCGCCAGACGATCTCCAGTGGCGGCAATGTCACCCAGCTCCATTACGCGCGAGCGGGGGTGGTGACCGAGGAGATGGCCCATGTGGCAAAGCGGGAGAAGTTGCCCGAATCCCTGGTGATGGAGGAGGTGGCCCGCGGCCGGATGATTATCCCCGCCAACATCAACCACGCCAACCTCGAGCCGATGGCGATCGGTATCGCCAGCAGCTGCAAGGTGAACGCCAACATCGGCGCCTCACCTAACGCTAGCGATATCAATGAAGAAATTGAAAAGTTGCATCTGGCTGTCAAGTATGGCGCCGACACGGTGATGGATCTCTCCACCGGTGGCGTCAACCTCGATGAGGTGCGCACGGCGATCATCAACGCCTCGTCGGTGCCGATTGGCACGGTGCCGGTGTATCAGGCTCTCGAGAGTGTGCACGGTTCGATCGAACGCCTCTCGGAGGATGATTTCCTTCACATCATTGAGAAGCACTGCCAGCAAGGCGTTGATTACCAAACCATCCACGCCGGCCTGCTGATCGAGCACCTGCCCCTGGTGAAGGGACGCCTCACGGGGATCGTGAGCCGAGGCGGCGGCATTTTGGCCCAGTGGATGCTCTACCACCACAAGCAAAATCCCCTGTTCACCCGCTTTGAAGACATCTGCGAGATCTTCAAGCGCTACGACTGCAGTTTTTCGCTCGGCGATTCGCTGCGGCCCGGGTGCCAGCACGACGCCTCCGACGCCGCTCAGCTGGCCGAGCTGAAAACCCTCGGCGAACTCACCCGCCGGGCTTGGAAACACGATGTGCAGGTGATGGTGGAGGGTCCGGGCCACGTGCCGTTGGATCAGATCGAGTTCAACGTGAAGAAGCAGATGGAGGAGTGCAGCGAGGCGCCCTTCTATGTGCTCGGCCCGCTGGTGACCGACATTGCGCCGGGCTATGACCACATCACCAGCGCCATCGGGGCCGCCTTGGCGGGCTGGCACGGCACGGCCATGCTCTGCTATGTGACCCCGAAAGAGCACCTGGGGCTGCCCAACGCCGAAGACGTGCGTGAGGGCCTGATCGCTTACAAGATCGCGGCACATGCCGCCGACATCGCCCGCCACCGCCCGGGGGCCCGCGACCGCGACGATGAACTCAGCCGCGCCCGCTACGCCTTCGATTGGAACAAACAGTTCGAGCTGTCCCTGGATCCCGAACGGGCCCGCGAATACCACGACGAAACCCTGCCGGCGGACATCTACAAGCAGGCGGAGTTCTGCTCCATGTGCGGGCCCAAGCACTGCCCGATGCAGACCAAGATCACCGATGAGGATCTCGAGGGGCTGGAGCAGGTGCTGGCCGAGCAGAAGAAGGCCGGAGAGCCGGTGGGGGTGTGATGGCCTGCGGGGCTGACAGCCCTCCAGGTTGACTTCCGGGTCAGGTTGCTGGTCTTCCCCCCAGCAACCCCCGTAC
>JBAXOO010000429.1:0-2054 GCA_037133235.1 Cyanobium sp. ELA507 | reverse complement strand
GGCCGCCCCAGCAGGCCACTGGGACGCAGCACCAGCACCGCGAAGAGGATCGCGAAGGCCAGGGCATCGCGCCAGCCGGAGGCCTCCGCGGGCACCAGGGCTTCGGCCAGGCCCATCAACAGGCCGCCGGCGATCGCCCCGGGCACGCTGCCCAGGCCGCCGAGCACCAGCACCGCCAGCCCCTTGAGGCCGTAGCCGATGCCGAAGTAGGGCCCCGCCAAGCTCACGCTCACGCCCACCAGCCCTCCCCCCAGGCCCGCCAGGGCGCCGCTCAGCAGGAAGGCCAGCCGCACCATGGCGTCGCTGTCGATGCCGAGCAGGCGGGCGGTGGTGGGGTCTTCGGCCACGGCCCGCAGGGCCTTGCCCTGGCGGCTGCGCTCCAGCCAGAGGGTGAGGGCCACCACCACCACGGCGCAGATGGCCAGCAGCACCACCTGGATGCTGCGGATGCGGGCGCCCCACAGGTTGATTGAGTCCGGCAGCCCGGCCAGGGCCGTGGCGGGGAAGGCGTAGCCCTCGGCCCCCATCAGGATCTGCAGCAGGTTCACCAGGGCCAGGCCGGCGCCGAGGCTGGTGATCAGAAAGAGCAGCGGCTCGGCGCCGCGGCGCCGCAGCGGTGCGAAGGCCAGCCGCTCCAGCAGCAGCGAGGCCAGTCCGGCGCCGGCCGCCGCCAGCAACAGTGCCGGCACGAAGGCCAGCCCCGCCGGCAGGCCCCAGCCGGGCAGGGCGCCGTTGACGCCGATGCGGCCGCCCATCAGCAGGAAGGTGAGGTAGCCACCGAGCGAAAAGAGGGCGCCCTGGGCGAAGTTGATCACCCCCAGCACCGAGAACACCAGCGTGTAGCCCAGGGCCACCAAGGCGTAGACCCCGCCGCTGGCGGCGCCGTTGAGCAGGATCTGCAGGAGGGAAACGGTCATCGGGTGGTCGGTAGGGCTGTCGCTGACAGCGGCAGGCTGGTTTCGTGCACCAGGGTGAAGCGGCCGCTGCGGCCATCGGGCCCCATGCGCACCTCGGCCACGTAGAAGCGGCCCTGCACCAGCTCACCATCGCTTTGGAAGTGGATCGGGCCGAGGGGCGTGTCGTAATGGCCGGCCAGCAGTTCGTCCATCAGGGCGGAGCGGGCCTGGCCGAGCCGCAGGCCGTTGAAGCCGCCGCGTTGCTGCAGGCGTTGCGCCGCCTCGTGGAGCACCTGGTAGGCCGTCCAGGCCTGGGCGGTGATCTGGGAGGGGGTCTGGTGGGCGTTGGTGCGGCGGTAGAGCTCCAGGAAGGTGCGATTGATCGGTGTGGCGAGTTCGGGGCTGTAGGCCTGGGCAATCAGGATGCCGTTGCACCAGCGCTGGCAGATCGGATAGATGTTGGGCGTGTTGAGGCCGTTGCCCACCACGATCAATCCGCGGTAGCCGAGCTCCCGCAGCTGGCGGATCAGGTTGCCGCCGTCGACGGCCTGGGCCGAGATCACCACCAGCTGGGGCTTCTGCTGCAGGGCGGCGGTGATCGGATTCTGAAAGTCGTTGTCGGCCAGCTGGGTGCGCTGCACACTCACCGGGTTGAGGCCACGGGCGGCGAGGGCCTTCTGGAAGATCGCCGTCTCGGCCGTGCTGTAGGCGTCGTCCTGGGCGAAGAACACCGCCACCCGCTTGATCGTGGGGTCGCGCCGCAGGGCCTCCTCCACCGAGAGCGGCGCGATCACCGAGCTCTGGGCCGAGACGCGGCTGATGAAGCGGCCGATCTGGGGGATGCCCTTGGCGGTGTTGGAGGGGGCCACCACCGGCACGCCGCGCCGCTGGGCAATCGGATCGGCGGCGAAGGCCTGCTGGGAGAGGGTGGGGCCGATCAGGGACAGAGCCCCCTGCTTGATCAGCAGATTGAAGGCGGCGATGGCGGTGGCCTCATCGCTGCCGCCATCCTCCAGCTGGAGCTTCAGGGGCCGGCGGGGTGGATCGCCCGCTGCCAGGGGCAGCGCATCCGCCCACCGCCGGGCCAGATCGAGGCCCTGCCGTTGGTCCTGGCCGTAGAGATTGGCGTTGCCGGTGAGGGCGATCACGGCCCCGATC
>JBAXOO010000428.1:0-2062 GCA_037133235.1 Cyanobium sp. ELA507 | reverse complement strand
GCCATGAACACCGGCAGGGGCAATGGGGTCATGCTGGCACCGAACCCCGGTGAAGGCCAGCCAGGCTGCCGGCGGTGCCTAGGATCACGGGGTCTGCGGCCCGGTTTTGTCTGCCTCTTCCCCTGCAGCGCCCCCAGCCGCAGCCACGGCCATCGCGCCCCCCGGCGCCCCACTGGTCACGATCGTGCTGGGCACCCGACCCGAGGCGATCAAACTGGCACCGGTGATCCAGGCCTTCCAGCGGTCGGGCGACTTCCGCACCCGGG
Source organism: Cyanobium sp. ELA507 (assembly GCA_037133235.1). Taxonomy (GTDB): domain Bacteria; phylum Cyanobacteriota; class Cyanobacteriia; order PCC-6307; family Cyanobiaceae; genus Cyanobium. Next base: position 1,796 of record JBAXOO010000428.1, on the reverse strand, counting down.
TGGTGCTCACGGGCCAGCACCGCGAGATGGTGGAGCAGGTGATGGCGCTGTTCGGCCTGGTGGCCGACCACGACCTGGCCCTGATGGCCCCTAACCAGACCCTCACCCATGTGACCTGCGCGGCCCTGCAGGGTCTGAAGCAGGAATTCACCGCCCATCGCCCCGCCCTGGTGCTGGTGCAGGGCGACACCACCACCGCCTTCGCCAGCGCCCTGGCCGCCTTCTACGAGCAGATTCCCGTGGGCCACGTGGAGGCGGGGCTCCGCACCGACAACCTGTTTGACCCCTTCCCGGAGGAGGCCAACCGCCGCCTGATCTCCCAGGTGGCCCAGCTCCATTTCGCCCCCACCGAGCGGTCGGCCGCCAACCTGCGGGCCTCCGGGGTGATCGGCGAGATCATCACCACCGGCAACACGGTGATCGATGCGCTGCTGCTGATGGCGCGCACGGCGCCGGATCTGCCGATCGAAGGCCTCGACTGGGGCCGCCAGCGCGTCCTGCTGGCCACGGTGCATCGCCGCGAGAACTGGGGCGAACGGCTGCAGGACATCGGCCGGGGTTTCCTGGCGGTCTTGGAGCGCTTTCCCGATACCGCCCTGCTGCTGCCTCTGCACCGCAACCCCACCGTGCGGGAGCCGCTGCAGGCCCTGCTCGGCGACCATCCCCGCGCCTTTCTGATCGAACCGCTCGACTACGACAAGTTGGTGGCCGCGATGCGGGGCTGCACCTTGCTGCTCTCCGACTCCGGGGGCATCCAGGAAGAGGCCCCGGCCCTGGGCAAGCCGGTGCTGGTGCTGCGGCGCACCACCGAGCGTCCGGAGGCCGTGGATGCGGGCACCGCCAAGCTGATCGGCACCGACAGCGCCTCGATCCTGGCGGAAACGGCACGGCTCCTGGAGGATCCGGCGGCGTACGAAGCCATGGCACGAGCCCACAACCCCTTCGGGGATGGCCAATCGAGCGGTCGGATCGTGGAGGCGGCCCGCCGGTTCCTCCATCCGGCCCTGGCGGCGAGCTGAGGGCGGCATTTCACCGGGTTCGCCGCCGGGCTGCCTTCAGGAGCGCTTCTTCTTCGCCCAGGGTGGCAGGTCGATAAACACCCGGGTGCCCGGATCCAGACCGGAAAGGATCTGGCTGTCGCGGCCGCTGCTCACCCCCAGTTCCACCGCCTTGAAGCTGGGCTGGCTGTTCTTGCCCACCAGCAGCACCCCGGGGCGGCCATCCTGGGTGACCACTGCCACGGTGGGCACGAGGGTGCGGGCCTCGAGGCGGCCGGTCTGGAAGTCCACGTCGGCGGTCATGCCGATGCGCAGCTCCGGAGCCGGATCGACCAGGGCCAGCTTCACCTCGAAGGAGGTGACGTTGTTGGTCTTCACGGCCCGGGGGGCGATCTGGCGGACGCGGGCCGCAAAGCGACGATCGGGGAAGGCATCCACCCGCACCGAGGCGGCCATCGCCGGCCGCAGGCGGCCCAGGTCACTCTCTGGCACCTTGGCCAGCACCTCCAGCCCCTGGGACAATTCCACGATCGAGGAGCTGGTGGCGCCGGCGGTGGCCGAGGCGGTGGTGGTCGGGGTCACGAAGGCGCCGGGGTCGGCGTAGCGCTGGCTGATCACCCCGGCAAAGGGGGCACGCACCAGCAATTCGTCTCCCTCCACCTGGCGCTGCTCCAGCCGCTGGCGGGCGGCGGCCAGGGCCATCCGCTTCACCTCCTCATCGGCCCGGAAGCGGTTGAGGTCATTGAGGCTGATGGCGCCCTGGCGGTAGAGGGGTTCATTGCGTTGCAGTTCGCTGGC
>JBAXOO010000427.1:0-2068 GCA_037133235.1 Cyanobium sp. ELA507 | reverse complement strand
CTGGTCGACCAGGGGCTGCCCCGGCCCCTGGCCCTGCTGCTGGTGCTGGGGTTGGGCTTCGGCGGTGTGGTGTTGGCGGTGCTCTGGCTGCTGCCCCGCCTGATCACCCAGCTCGACGACCTGATCACGGCCCTGCCCGGTTGGCTGGCCCAGGGCGAAACCCTGCTCACCCAGTTGCAGGAGTGGGCCGTGGCCAAGGGCCTGCCCACCGATTTCGGTGACCTCAGCAGTGAACTGATCAGCCGCACTAGCAAGTTGGCCAGCCAGCTCAGCCAACAGCTCCTGGGCCTGCTCGGGGCCACGGTGGGACTCACGGTCAACACCGTGATTGTGCTGGTGCTCACGGTGTTTCTGTTGCTGGGGGGTGAGCGGATCGCCGCCGGCCTGGCCGAATGGCTGCCGCTGGGGGTGCGGGGGTTGATCACCACCACCCTCTATCGCACCTTCCGCGGTTACTTTGCCGGCCAGGTGTTGCTGGCCCTGATTCTCAGTGCGCTGCAGATGGTGGTGTTCACCCTGCTGGGCATTCCCTACGGGGTGTTGTTTGCAGTGGCGATTGGTTTCACCACCTTGATCCCTTATGCCAGTGCCCTCACGATCGTGCTGGTCAGCCTGCTGCTGGCCCTTCAGGAACCCCGCCAGGGCCTGGAGGTGTTGGCGGCGGCGATCACCGTCGGCCAGCTGGTGGACCAGGTGATCCAGCCCCGCTTGATGGGCAGCATCGTGGGCCTGCAGCCCGCCTGGCTGCTGATCAGCCTGCCGATCGGGGCCCGGCTGGGAAGTTTGCTGGGGCTCGGTGAGCTGCTGGGGTTGTTGTTGGCGGTGCCGCTGGCGAGTTGCGGCAAAACGTTTCTCGATGCCTGGGCGGTGCGCCTGCGGGCGGGGGAGCCCGCGATCACCAGCGGTGAGGCGTGACCATCCAAGGGACGCGGCGGCTTAGGGCCTTTGCACGTCCATTTGGAATCGGCTGCGCTGGTAGCCGTTGCGTTCGAGGATCGCGGTGATGGCGTCCATCGTGGTCGGGTCGAGGGTCCTGCTTCTGGCCAGGATCCAGCCGTATTGGCGGTTCGGAGCGCCAACAACGGCCCAGCGGTAATTCGGATCCAGGCCAAGGATCCAGTAGTCCCCCCAGAACGGCCGCCAGCCCAGCAAGCTCACCAGGCTCACCTTGAGCTTGGCGCGCGTCTCGGCGTCGACAACCTTGGCAATGCCCCTGGCCTGATCCACCTGGCCGTTGCGCTTAATGCATTGATTCACCACAGCGATCCGGCCATCGGCGCGCAGGGTGTACTGGGCCAGCGTGTCGCGGGCACAGTGTTTCTGAAACCGGTTGGGAATCTTGGCGATTTCGTGCCAGATGCCGGCATAGCGGGCGAGATCAACGCTGCTCACTGAGGCAACAGGGGCCCCGCCGCCCGGCTGATCAGCCTGGGGAGCGGCATGCAGCCCTGGCACCGGCAACGCCGCCGCCACCAGGAGATGCACCACAAGGAATCCGAGGCGATGGTTCATAGGGGTTAGGTGATCGCCGGTACCACCCCCTGGCTCTCCAGGTAGGCCAGCACCTGCTCGACCGATTGATCAAGGGTCTGGCTGCCGGTGTCGATGCGCAGTTCGGGGGACGTGGGTTCCTCGTAGGGGCTGGAGATGCCGGTGAACTCCTGGATTTGGCCGGCGCGGGCCTTGGCGTAGAGCCCTTTGGTATCGCGCTGTTCGCAGACATCAAGGCCGGCGGCGCAATAAATCTCGATGAAATCACCGCTGTCCACCAGGGCGCGGGCGCGGTCGCGGTCGGCCTGGAACGGCGACACGAAGGCGGTGAGCACCACCACGCCCGCATCCAGGAACAGCTTGGCCACCTCGCCGATGCGGCGGATGTTTTCCACCCTATCGGCATCGGAGAAGCCCAGGTCGGCGCAGAGGCCGTGGCGCACGTTGTCGCCATCGAGCACATGGCAGGCCAGACCCTGCTCAAACAGGGCCGAATTCACCGCATTGGCGAGGGTGCTCTTACCGGCGCCGCTCAGGCCCGTGAACCAGAGGATGGCGCTGCGGTGGCCCCGCTGGT
>JBAXOO010000426.1:0-2069 GCA_037133235.1 Cyanobium sp. ELA507 | reverse complement strand
GCCTTCCAGGCCCAGGCGCGCTCTAAAAAGGCATCGCGGCCCAGATCCTCCTTGCTGGCACCCTCCGCCTTGATCTGCTTCTCGAGGATCGTCTGCACCGCGATCGAGGCGTGGTCGGTGCCGGGCAAGCAGAGCACGTTCTTGCCCTGCAGGCGCTGGAAGCGCACGATCGTGTCGATCAGGGCCGTGTTGAAGGCGTGGCCCATGTGGAGGCTGCCGGTCACGTTGGGCGGCGGAATCACCACGCTGAACGGTTCGCCGGGGGCTGCCGGATCCGGATGGAAGGCGCCGGCCTCCTCCCAAGCGGCCTGCCAGCGGGCCTCGGTGCCGGCCGGGTCGTAGGTCTTGGGGAGCGCGGCCTCGCCGGCGGTGGCAGAGGCGGTGGCGGCGGGTTGGGCGGCCTCAGGCACGGCGGGACTACAGGGGTGGCCCCATCGTCTCAAAGGCAGGGGCCCGGCTTCAGATCCCCTGATCAAGGATCAGCACTCGCCAAGCTCCGCCGTCCGCAGCGCCGCCAGAGCCCGATCCGCCAGGAGCCCATGGAAGGCCGTGGTCAGGTGGGCCCAGTTATCCCACCAGAGGTATCCGCTCGCAGCGACCGCATCGCCCAGGGCTGCGCCAGGGGATACGGCGATCGCTAAACCGCTGCTATCGCTCTGGAGCACCGGCCTGTGGATCTCATTGAAGCCGAAGGCAGCCGGATCGGCCCGCACCGCCATAAACAGGCCATGGAAATCGGGCTGGACCAGCTCCAGCTGGCGCTCGGCGGCCAGGCCCCCCAAAGCCGCCTGGAGTTCGCTGTTCTGACGGCCGATCAGGGCGTTGAGGGCGAGGCGGTCGGCCTCCAGTACCCCGGGCAACTCAATCGGGCTGAAGCCCCAGGGCAGTTCTGTGGGCACCAGGAAACGGCGCAGGCCCGCGGCCGCCAGGGCCTCCACAGCGGCAAGCAGATGACCATTCACTGCCGCCGCCACGGCCGGACCCGGCGCAGCATCGAGGTAGTCGTTGGCACCGGCGCGGATGACCACCAGGGGATCGGCAGCGGCCCAAGCCTCGCCCCCCAGAAACTTCTCCACCTGCTCCAGCAGGTTGGGCATGCCCTTGGGGGAAAAACCCGGCCCGGAACGGGCGCCTCCATAGGCGTGGTTGGAGCCACCGGCGAGGGAATGGACGAGGGGCGGCAGGCCAAGCCGCGTCGCCAGCTGCTCAACCCACACCGGGCCGTTGCAGCGGCGGCCCCGCCAGTGGGGCGGGCAGGGCACCGCCGCATCACCGCGCAGGGCATGGGCGTTGCCCCCATCGCAGAGGCTGTCGCCGAAAACAATCAACCCTTCCATGGCACCCCCTTGGCTGGGCAACGGCATGCTGACCCTCTTGAGGCCAAGCCGGTGCAACACCAGCCTTGATCAACACGATGACCAACACCATCGCCGTGACCTTTGCCTGCAACCACACCCGGTGGTGATGGCCGTGGAGCACAACCCGAAGCAACCGCTTCAGCCAGCGGGGCCAGCGGCGCCGATCCCGGTGGACAGCGGCGGCTGGCATCAGGGGGCGGCCCAGCCCAGGCCAGAGCCATCAACCATGGCCTGGCGAGCCGCGGCTATCTCTTCAACCAAAGCCCCTCTCCGTTTTGGGTGCGGCTCCCCATTGATTCAGGCCCTGCGGCGATGGGGGCAGACACTGTCCTGGCGATCCCTGCCAACCTGAGGCCGCCGCAGCCCAACTCCCTGCCCCCGCCAATGGCCAGTGCCGCCCCTTTGGAGTTCATCCCGCCCCAGCTCGATGGCCGGGTGGTGGCCGGGGCCCGGCTGCTGCTGCCGCTGTGGTTGCGCCAAGGGGGCCTGCGGGCGATTGAGGTGGAGGAGATCGGGCGGCTGCAGCGAGCGATGGAGCAGTTCCAGGCCGGGGAAAGCCGCCTGCTGCTGGCCTTTCGCCACCCCAGCCTGGATGATCCGGCCGTGCTGGCCCACCTGCTCTGGTGCGATCTGGCCCGGGCCGGCCGGCCCGCCGGCAGCAGCTCTGGCCGGCGCTTCCAGCCCCGCCCCCATTCCCAGTTCCTCTACGAC
>JBAXOO010000425.1:0-2075 GCA_037133235.1 Cyanobium sp. ELA507 | reverse complement strand
GGCAACGACACCTGCCTGTTCGTCACCCTGTTCTGCGGCTATCTGGAGCCGACCCGTGGCACCCTTACTTACTCAAATGCCGGCCATCTCCCCCCCCTGCTGATCCAGGCCGGGGGGTGCACGGAGTTGCCCCTGCCCCGTGGCCTGCTGGCCGGAATCAGCCCTCAGGCCAGCTATCGGTCTGAAACTGTGCAACTGAACCGCAGCGATCTGCTGTTCGCCTATACCGATGGACTCAGCGAGGCGGAGGATGACAAGGGCCGTGCCTTCGGGATCGATCCGTGCCGCGATCTTCTGATCCAGCGGAGCCAAGCCCCGCTACCGCTGATCCTGGATGGGGTGCGTGATGTCCTCACCAGCTTCCGTGGCAGCGGCGCCCTGGAGGACGATTGCACCCTGCTGCTGTTGCGGCTCCCCTGAGCCGCCAGCGATTCGCCCTTGAGCATTCGCCCTTGAAGCGAGGTCCGCCCTCAGCCCCGCTCAAAGGCGATCAGCTGGGAGAAATAGAAGGGGGCCTGGTTGAGGCTGCGGCGCACGGGCCGGAAGCCGGCGGCTTCGGCGGCGGCCACGATGCCACTTTCGCGCAGCTGATAGGCGCGGGTGGTCTTGCTGGGGCCGGGAAACAGCTGGCCGATGCCCTTGAGCAGCGCCAGCAGGGGGGTGTAGGGGGCGAAGCTCACCAGCAGGTGATGCTCGGCCATGCCGGTCAGATGGCCCACCATCTCCTCGGCGGCCGCCTGGGGGTAGTGGATGAACACGTCCAGGCAGACCACCGTGTCGTAGCGGCCCTGCAGGCTTTCGAGGTCGGAGGCGGTGAAGCTGAGCTGCTCGGCGCCGATGCCGGCGGAGCGGGCGCGCCGTTCGGCCTCGGCCACCATCGCCGCCGAGAGGTCGCTGGCGGCCACCGATCCTGCCCCCAGCTGGGCCAGGGGCAGGCTGAGGCTTCCCACCCCACAGCCGGCATCGCAGAAACTTCGCTGGGGCAGGTTGCCCTGCTCCTGCAGCCAGGTGAGCACCTCATCCACCGTCTTCTGGTGGCCGATGCGGATGTTGCGCTGAACCTTGTTCACCTCCTCGCTGTCGCTGTAGATGCGGTTCCAGCGCTCGAAGCCGGTGCTCTCGAAGTAGGCCTGCACCTCCGCCTTCTCCGCCTGCTTGGCTTCGGCCGGCTGGGCCGCTTGGCTGCTGGCCGCGGTCTGCCGCTCTGGGGCGTCATGCAAGTCGGCGGCCATGGGCGGGGCGAGGCAGGACGGGCCGCTGATCCTAGGGGCCGCCTCAGGCCGCCACGAGCGCTTGGGGATGGGCCTGGCTCCAGCGCAGTTGGCCTTGCACCTGCTCCCGCACCAGGGTGCGGTAGTCGAGGAAGTGCTCGTTGAGTAGGCACATCCACAGCACCTGATCGAGCAGGTGCGGGCGATGGCGCAGGGTGTCGAGCAGGCAGCTCCAGAACAGCCCGCGGCTGGGACGGCGCACCCCCTGCCGCCAGATCAGGGTGAGCAGGCCGGCCGCGGCCGCCGGATGGCCGAGGTGGCCGAGCACCCCCTGGAGTAGAGGCCGGCGCCGGTTGTCATGGCGGCCGAGTCGGGTGGCGTAGCGCTGCACGCGCGCCAGGTAGGTGGCGGGCTCATACAGCCGGTCGAAGGCGTCGAGGAACTCGGCGGCGATCTGCTCCATCGGCCGGCTCGGCAGGAAGTTCAGCAGGTTGGTCTGCACGCCGGCATCGAAGCGGCCCCGCAGGCTGGCCTCCACCTGAGGGTTGAGCTTCAGCAGGCGCTGTTCGCGCTCCAGCCGATGCCACAGGGCCGTGTTGGGCAGGGCCTGGAGGATGCCCACCATGGCCAGGGGAATGGCGCTCTCCTCCACGAACTCCACGATGCGGCCACCGGCGCCGGCCTGTTCGCCATCGAAGCCGAGGATGAAGCCAGCCATCACCAGCAGGCCACCTTTGGTGATCGTCTCCACCGCCTCCAGCAGCGGACTGCGGGTGTTCTGATGTTTGCCGGCGCCGCTGAGGCTGTCGGTGTCGGGGGTTTCGATGCCGAGGAACACCCGGTTGAAGCCGCAGGCGGTCATGC
>JBAXOO010000424.1:0-2079 GCA_037133235.1 Cyanobium sp. ELA507 | reverse complement strand
CCCACCGTCCCCGCGCCGCGGCCTGAGGCCCCCGGGAGGGGCTATGGCGTTGCCCCCAGCAGCGAATAGATCTTGAGGGCACTGGGCTCGCTCACCGGCAGGATCGACAGGCGGTTGCCGCGGCGCACCACCGCCAGCTCGTCGGCATCGAACTCCTCGCGCAGGCTGTCGAGACTCAGCAAGCTGGCGAAACTGCTCAGGTAGCGCAGCCGTACGCAATCCCAGCGGGGTGCCTCAGGTTTGGCTTTGGGGTCGAAGTACTTGGAGGCGGGATCAAACTGGCTTGGATCGGTCAGTCCCGTTTCCACCACCTCCATCAGCCCCACGATGCCCGGCGGACTGGTATTCGAGTGGTAGAAGAAAGCCCGATCGCCCACCGCCATGGCCCGCATGAAGTTGCGGGCCTGGTAGTTGCGAATCCCATCCCAGAGGGTGCTGCCCTCGGCCTCGAGGTGGTGGATGCCATAGACATCTGGCTCACTCTTCATTAGCCAGTGGGCCATGGCGGGGGGGCGGTTGGCCCCTCAGCGTGCCAGAACCAGGCGGCGGAAGTGGTCGCCCCGGGCTTCGAAATCACTGTATTGATCGAAGCTGGCGCAGGCTGGCGAGAGCAGCACGGCTCCACTGCCGGTGCTTTGGGCAAGGTTGGCCGCCAGGGGAACCGCTTCGCCAAGACCCTCCACGCTTTCGACCCGGCCGCCATAGCCACCCGCCGCCAGCAGGTCGGCAAACTCGCCACGGGCGGCGCCGTAGAGGATCACCGCCGCCGCCTGGCGCTTGAGCTCTGCGATCCAGCCAGCCGCATCCCCCTGCTTCGACTGCCCTCCCGCCAGAACCACCAGGGGCCCCTCGAGGGCCCGCAAGGCCACCTCCGCCGCGTCGTAGTTGGTGGCCTTGCTGTCGTTGAACCAGCGCACCCCTTGGTCGTAGCGGATCTGCTCCAGCCGGTGGGGTACGCCGGGGAAGGAGCGGAAGGCCGCCTCCAGGCTGGCCGGGGTGAGGCCCGCCGCCAGGCCTGCTGCGGTGGCCATCAGGAGGTTTTGGCGGTTGTGGTCACCCGGCATGGCCAGGGCGGCGGCGGGGAAGAGGGGGCCAGTGGCATCCCACACTTCGCCAGCCTCAATCCAGAGGTGGGGCTCGATCCCCGCGTCGAGGGCGGCCTGGCGCGGCCCGGCGGTGATCCAGTGGGCCAGGTCCCAGCTGGCGACGTGGCGGCGCAGGTCGGGATCGTCGGCGTTGAGGATGCGCAGGCTTGCCTTCTCAAGCAGCTGCCGCTTAATCGCCCGGTAAGCATCCAGATTGCCGTGGCGCTCCAGGTGGTCCGGGGTGAGGGTGGTCCAGATGCCGATCCGGGGAGCCAACTCCGGCGCGGCCTCGATCTGGTAGCTGCTCAGTTCGACCACCAGCCAGTCGGGCCGCGGCGGGGTCGGGGTGGCGCGGGCGCCCCTCACGATCCGCTCCAGGACCACATCGGCCGCCGAGGTGCCCACGTTGCCGCAGAGAGGTGCATCGAGGCCGCCTGCGGTGAGCAGGTGGTGCACCAGATGGGTCACGGTGGTCTTGCCGTTGGTGCCGGTGATGCCGATCCAGGGCACCGATCGGGCGGCCCGCCAGGCCGCCACCAGTTCGCCTTCCACCACCACGCCGCGCCGGCGCAGGGCCTCCAGGCCCGGATGGTCGAAGCGAATGCCGGGACTCACCACCACCCGGGCCGGCGCCGGCTCGACCCCATCGAGGCGGTCGGCCTCAAGCGGAACGCCCAGCAGCACGCCAATCCCCTCAGAGCGCAGGGCGGCGGCTCGCTGTTCCAGGGCCGTATCGCTGCGGCTGTCCACCAGGAGAACCGGTTCCCCCAGGGCATGGAGCAGCCGGGCGGCACCGATGCCGGAGCGGCCCAAACCCACCACCACGGATCCTTGCCGTTGGCTGATGGACATGGGTGAAACCGGAACGAATCCGGGGCGAATGGTTGGTTCAGGCGCCAGGGATGGTGGGGTTCACCAAGGACGCAACGCCATAAAAAGAGTGGGCGATACTGGAATCGAACCAGTGACTCCTACCGTGTCAAGGTAGTGCTCT
>JBAXOO010000423.1:0-2096 GCA_037133235.1 Cyanobium sp. ELA507 | reverse complement strand
GTCCCCCTCCCACCGCTGCCCAGGACTCTGCAAGCCGCCCTGGCCACCAAAACGATGCCCCCGGTGGGCACGGGGCTCACCGGGGGCTCTCGCCGGGTCCGCGCTGACGCGGAACCACATGATCGAAACAGGCGCCGACTCAGGCGGCGTTCTCCGCGATCCGCAGACCCTTGATGGAATCACTGGAAATCATGGACACCTCCTCCGTTTGGATGATGCCAGCCGGTGTCGCCTTCGAAACCTCCACCCGGAGGCGGCGGTTTCACGCCACTGCTGACGGAACGGCGCAAGCCTAACCAGGCTCAGCCCGGTGACGGGAGGATCCATCCCAAGGTCAGCCTGACGTGATGCAACCGGGGCCTGCCCCCTTTACCCGTTCTTCCCTTGTCCAAACGATCCCCCAGGCCACCGGCGGATTCCCGCGAGACCTCCAGGGGGCCCCTGGCACCGCGGACCCACCCAACAGGAGGTCCTCCGGGGCTGCTGCTGTTGGTCAGCCTGGCTGTGGCGAGCGGTTTCTGGGGTCTGGCCGCCCTGCGGCACGCGCTCCTGCAGAGCAACTCCTTCGACCTGGGCCTCTTCGACCAATGGGTCTGGCTGATCAGCCGGGGCCTCGCCCCGGTGAGCACCCAGTCGGGGGATCTGCACCTGCTCACCGACCACGGCGCCTGGCTGCTCTATGGGCTGGCCCCCCTCTACCGGCTGGTGCCCTCAGTGCAATGGCTGTTTGCCCTCCAGGCCTTCAGCCTCGCCTTCACTGCCGTGCCGCTCTGGATCCTGGCCAGAGACGAAGGCCTTCCCGCCAAGCTCCGCTGGACGGCCTGCGGCCTTTGGTGGCTGCAGCCGGTGGTGTTCAACACCAACCTGTTTGATTTCCATCCCGAGGTGCTGGCCATGCCGCTCCTGGCGGCCCTGGCCATCGCGGCTCGGCGCAACCGCCCCTGGATCTGGACGGCCCTGGTGCTGGTGATCCTCGGTTGCCGTGATGGGCTGGCCCTGGTGACCCTGGGGATGGCCCTGGAGCAGCTGCTGCGACGGCGCTGGCGCTTGGCGGTCCTGGGCAGCGTCCTTTCGCTGGGCTGGCTGCTGCTGCTCAACGGCTGGCTCTACCCCCTGCTGACAGCCCGCTACCCCGGCGTGAATGCCGGCGCCTCCCGTTACAGCTACCTCGGCAACTCGATCGGGGAGATCGCCCTGCAGCTGATCCAGCAGCCCCAACGGGTTGTGATGCACGTCGATTGGGGCGGAGCGGTGGTGTACCTGCTGCTGCTGGCCCTGCCGTTGTTGCCCTTCTGGCGAAGGGCCTCGCTGCCCACCCTGCTGGCGGGGGTGCCGCTGATCCTGGTCAACATCCTCTCGGAGAGTGGCGCCCAGCGCTCCTTGGTGCACCACTACAGCCTGCCCCTGGCGGTGATCGGGGTGGTGGCAGCGATCGATGGGCTGGCGAGCCGCTCCAGCCCTCGGATGCCGTGGCGGGGCATCGCCTGGGCGGCAGCCTGCTGGGCCGCCCTGGCCAAACCCTGGTTCTTCAGCGGCCCCTACCTCAACCGGCTTCCCCTCATCCCCGACAGCCGGTCCGCCCTAGAGCGGGTGTTGCCCGGCGATGCGGTGGCCACCACCAGCTACCTGGCGCCCCACCTGAGCGGGCGGCGGGTGGTGATCTTCCCGGCTTCGTCGGACGGCGACCTGGAGGAACTGGTGCGGAGGAGGGGCATCAACCTGTTGCTACTCAACCCCAAGGAACCGGGCTGGGCCTCCGATGGCCCGCTGCAGCGCAGCCTGCTGGAGCAGGCCCGCCGCCGGGGCTGGACCTGCCGGAGCTGGCCGCGGGGTCTGGAGCTTTGCCGCCGCAAGGGCTGAGGGGAGCACGCTGCATCGGGTCACGAAAGCCAGGCAAGAACGAAACGGGACGCAGCTTCAGAACAGGTCGGGCGGCAACTCCGGGCGATATCGCCATCGAGAAAGGGCGGCATCGCCACGACGAGTCGTCGCTGCAACGCCATAAAAAAAGCGCCCGGCTAGGGCGCTCTAAGGAATAAAACTCGCTCAACAATCAGAGAGCGTTGCCCCGGGGCAGAACCTCTTCAGGGAAGACG
>JBAXOO010000422.1:0-2104 GCA_037133235.1 Cyanobium sp. ELA507 | reverse complement strand
GTGATGGGGGGGATGGGAATGGCGGGGTTGGCCATGGCCTTGCCAGCATGGACCCATGCTCGCCTACCTCGACCACCACGCCACCACCCCCTGCGATCCGGCGGTGGTGGCGGCGATGGCCCCCTGGTGGAACGACCACTTCGGCAATCCCTCCAGCCGTCTGCACCGGCCTTCTTTGGAGGCAGCCGCCGCCCTCGAACTGGCCCGCAGCCAGGTGGCCGCCGCCGTAGGCGGCAGAGCCGAGGGGGTGATCTTCACCAGCGGCGCCACGGAGGCCGCCAACCTGGCCCTCAAGGGCGTGGCTGAAGCGGCAGAGGAGCGGGGTGAACGGCGCCGCGGCCTGGTGACCCTGGCCACCGAACACCGGGCCGTGCTCGATCCCCTCGCCTGGCTGGCCCGCCGCGGCTTCCCCCTCACCGTGCTGCCGGTGCAGCCCGACGGCCTGGTCGACCTGGAGCAACTCGCCGCCGCCGTGGGCCCCGACACCCTGCTGGTGTCGGTGATGGCCGCCAACAATGAAATCGGGGTGCTTCAGCCCCTCGTTGCCATTGGAGCCCTCTGCCGCGATCGGGGTGCCCTGTTTCACTGCGACGCCGCCCAGGCGGTGGGCCACATCCCCCTGGCCATGGAGGAGCTGGGCATCGACCTGCTCGGCCTCAGCGGCCACAAGCTCTACGGCCCCAAGGGAATCGGCGCCCTGGTGCGCCGGCCCGGCGTGGTCCTGGCCCCGCAGCAGCATGGTGGTGGGCAGGAAGGGGGCCTGCGAGCCGGTACCCCGGCGATGCCCCTGATCGTGGGCCTGCAGGCCGCCCTGGCTGCGGCCCTGGCGGACCGGGAAGCGCGGCAGATCCGGCTCGGCCAGCTGCGGAACCAGCTCTGGCAGCAACTGGAGGCCCTCGGGGAGATCAACCTCAACGGTCACCCCAGCCAGCGCCTCGCCCACAACCTCAACATCGGCGTCGGAGGGGTGGATGGGAGCCGCCTTCACCAGATCCTGCGGCGCCGTATCGCTGTGAGCAGCGGCTCGGCCTGCAGCCAGGGCAGCCCTTCCCACGTGCTCGCCGCCCTCGGCCGCAGCCGCAACCAAGCCGCCGCCGCGATCCGCTTCGGCCTGGGCCGCGCCACCACCGCCGCCGAGATCGAAACCGCCATCAGCGCCGTGGCCGACGCCGTGGCCGAGCTCCGCCGCCAGCCCTAGCCTTCAGTCTCCAGAATTCGCCCCCCTGCGATGGCCCCCAGCGGCTCCCCTTCGGCCAGCCGACTCAACATCGGCGATGCCATCCACGACGGCTGGACAGCCTTCTGCCGGGCTCCCTGGAGCTTTGTGCTGTTTGCCCTGCTTCTAACCGCGCTGCAGATCCTGGTTCAGCCGCTGCAAGATGGCATCCTTCGCGGCGGCGCCCTCTCCACCGTCCCGGCCGACTGGCTCCTGTTTGTGATCGGGCTTTCGGCGAGCCTGGCGGTGAGTTTCTGGGGCACCGTGGGCATGGTGGGTGGTGCCTGGCGAGCCCTGGCCGGCGCCAGGCCCACCCTGGGCAGCCTGCTCCGCTGGGATGGCCCAGGCTTCAACAGGGTGTTCCAGGCCTGGCTGGCCCTGGGAGCAGTGCTGTCGGTGCCGCTGCTGGCGATCGTTGCGGTGCTGGCACTCACGGCCCTGGTTCTCTGGTTGATCGAACGGAGCGGTTTCCAGCTCACCGACAGCAACCTGCTCCTGCCGGCGCTACTTCTGGGCCTGCTCGTGCTCGTGCTGCTGGGCCTGCTGCTGGTGGCCGTTCTGTACTTCGGAGTCAACCAGCAATTCCTGGCCCAGGTGGCCCTGCTGGAGCGGGGCGCCCCGATGGAGAGCGTCAAACGGGGCCGCAGCCTGGTGGACCCCCAGTGGATCCTGCTGCTGCTGCTCCTGCTGATCAAGGCCACCCTTCTCGTGGTCGGGCTGGTGACCTTCGGGGTGGGGCTGCTGGTGGCCTGGCCGGTGGTGAGCTGCATCAGCACCGCCGCCTATCGCCAGCTGGTTCATAAGGATTCGCCGGATCGGTCGCTCAGCCCAGCGCCCCCGTACTGAGCAGCACAAACCCCAGCACCCCCAGTAGGGAGAGCAGAAATT
>JBAXOO010000421.1:0-2107 GCA_037133235.1 Cyanobium sp. ELA507 | reverse complement strand
GTTCGGGTCGGTTTGGATCGCCGGAGGCAACAGTCCGCGGGGGCGCAGGGGCAGTGGGTCGTTTTCTGATCCCGGAGCGATCGCGAGCAGTCGCTTGCGCAGGGTGTGGTTTTCCCCCTCCAGGCTGTGCCGTTGATTCAGCAAATGGTGCAGCCGACTCTGGAATTTGCGCTCAAAGATGGTGGGGAGTTCCTGGAGCAACTCCTGAAGGGCCGCCACCTCCTCCTGAACGTCGGCCAGTTCGCGCTCTAGCTTGCGGGTGGCTGCGGCCAGGGGTGGCTGGGGGTTCGCCGCCGAGGGGGCCATGCCGTTGACTGCGGCGGGACGCTGGGGATCCCCACCGCCAGCGGTTGCTCCCCCGGGTTCATGGCCCGCTAGGGGAACCAGGCGCAGAGGGCGTCCCAGGGAACGGGTCTGTGGAGGAGGGATCCGGAGCGGTTCGCCCATGCCTCCTGTGGATCCGGGGTTGCTGGGATTCATCGTCACTGGGCTCCCTCGGCAGAGCCGCCGGTTTGTGGGAATGAATTTTAGGCGAGTGACCGTTTTCGTAGCGAAAAAGCCCCCGATCCGATGCTTGACATCGGATCGGGGGCCCTAAGTGCGCTGCCGGTAACCCGGCCATTCAAATGCCGGCGATTCAGGGCGGTTCGGTGGGTTCCGCGTTGGTGGGGTTTCGAGCAGGCAGATCCCTGCGTAGGAACTATTCAGCCGGGGTGAGGGCCGGTTCCATCGGAGCACTCACGCTGGTTTCGCTGCTGACGGTGGGCAGCGAGCGGGGCGCTGGCATTGGGCCATCCTGCTTGACCGTGAGATAGCGAATCACGTCCTCGGAAAGCCGCATGGCCCGCTCCAGCGGCGCCACCTGCTGGCCATCGCCATTGTGGTTGAGCTGCACATAGATCCCCTCGCGGTGCTTGGCGATCGTGTAGGCCAGGCGCCGCTTGCCGCGCATCTGATTGTCGAGCACTTCGCCACCGGCTTCAAGGACGAGATCCCGGTATTTGTTGACATGGCTTTCCACCTCTTCTTCCGGAATGTCCGGACGAAGGATGTACATCGTTTCGTAATAGGGCTGCGTCATGGTCGCCTGAAAGGGGGAGTCGCCAGGGTTGAGCCTGGGGGAACCGCAGGGGCTGCCGGGCATCGCGCCCGCCAGCGACGGACTTCACAACCTATCGCAGCGCCTACCCAACTCTCTGAGCCGGATCCTGACCCGAGAGGGCGCGTGACCGACTGCTTCAGAACAGCTGCATGCGCACCGCCTCTGACACCGTGGGGATTTCGGCCTCCTTGCCCCGCAGGTTCTGAATCACGGCGAACAGCACCAGCAGCAGGGCCCCCAGGAACACGGTGTTCTGCAGGGTATGCACCAGGAAGCTGCCCCCCAGGGGCCGCAGCAGGATGTTGAAGGCCAGGCTGATCAGCACCAGCACGATGTCGATCAGGATGGCCTGGAGCACGTTGAAGCGGATCGGATAGGGCACCTGGGGGTTTCGCACCACCGCCAGAAAGAGCACCAGAAAGAGCACCAGGCCGCCCAGGGGGATGTTCTCCTGCAGCTGCAGAATCGGCAGGGCCGGAACAGCCAGCCAGCGCAGCCAAGGCAACGGGCCAAAGAGGGCCTGGCCGAAGGGGATGGCATCGCTCCAGGGGAGGAGGTAAGCCAGGGCCCCCAGGAGCCGGTGCCAGACGGGGGAATCCTGCATGGGCAGCGTGGCTGATCGTCAGCGCGATTTGGGATTCAGGCTAGAAGGCCTGTAAGCGCTCCAGTGCGGCCTGGCGCATCGCCGCCAAGGGCACATCGTCGCGGCCGCTCCAGAGGCGCAGGGCGGCCGCCCCCTGCGCCACAAGCATCTCCAGGCCATCCCAGGTGCGGTAACCCCGCGCCGATGCCCCCCGCAGCAGGGCTGTGGGCCGCGGCGTGTAGATCAGGTCGTAGACGCCGCAGCCTGGTTGCAGCCGCTCCAGGGCCGCAGCGCTGAGCGGTGAGCGGCCTGCTGCCATGGGGTCGCCGCTGGAGGCCATGCCCACCGGCGTGCAGTTCACCACCAGGTCGGCCTGGGCCAGGGCCTGCAGGAGAGGCTCCTCGTCCGCACCGGTCCAGGCG
>JBAXOO010000420.1:0-2107 GCA_037133235.1 Cyanobium sp. ELA507 | reverse complement strand
GCCCCCAGCCAGGCCCTTTCACTAAAAGCTGTGTCGCGCCCTCGCGCTGGCCTAGGAACAGGGGTTAACACGGGCCCATCGAAACCCGCGCGATGGGCTTCTTCGTTCAGCTCACCAACGCCATCGCCGAGCGCCACTCGCTGCTGGTGACGGGGCTCGACCCGAATCCCGAGATGCTGCAGAGCTGGGCGCACCGCCGCGGCATGGGCGGGCGCTCCTTCCTGTCGCAGGCGCGCCACTGGATCAAGGCGGTGATCGAGGCCACCGCCGACCACGTCTGCGCCTACAAGCCCAGCCTGGGTTTCTATCTCTCCCTCGGGCCCGTGGGCCTGGAACTGCTGCGGGAGGTGCGGGAGCTGGTGCCGCTGGAGATCCCCTTGATCGTGGATGCCAAGCACGGCGACCTCAACAGCTCCTCCGCGCTGGCCTCCTACCTCTTCCGCGATCTTGGTGCCGATGGGGTGACCCTTTCGCCCCTGGCCGGCCAGGACATCGCCGCCCCCTTCCTGCTCTATCCGGAGAAGGCCGTGGTGGTCACCTGCCACAGCTCCAATCCGGCCGCCCGGATCCTGCAGCACCATCCCGACGAGGACGATCCCCTCTACATCCGCATCGTGCGCGAATGCCAGCTCTGGGGCACGCCCCAGCAGTTGCTGCTGGAGGTGGGCACCAGTGATCCGGCGGTGCTGGCGCGGGTGAGGCAGGAGGCGCCGGAGCGGTTTTTGATCCTGCGCAGCCTCTGGGCCGAGGAGGACCGGCTCGATGCCCTGCTAGAGGCGGGTCTCAGCCCATCGGCCGATGGGCTGCTCATGCCGCTGCCCCAAAATCTCCTGGTGGAGGACGACATGGCCGAGCGGGCCGGTCGTTTGAAGCGCCGCATCGGTGAACGGCGCGATGCCTGGCTGGAGCGGCGGGCCGATGGGGCGCCAGCCTGCAGCCTGTGGTTGCCCGAACCCGCCGGGTCCCCCCATGCCGCAACGGTTGCGAAGGGGCAACCGGTATCGGCTGCCGATGTCGAGGCCGCCCCTGCCAACCACGACCCGATGGATCGGCTGATCCTCGATCTTTTTGATATCGGTTGCCTGCTGTTCGGTGAGTACGTGCAAGCCTCGGGGGCGGTGTTCAACTACTACATCGATCTGCGTCAGATCATTTCCGACCCCAACCTTTTCCACCGGGTCTTGCATGCCTATGGCGGTCTATTGGCGGGGCTGGAGTTTGACCGGATCGCCGGCATTCCCTATGGCGCCCTGCCCACGGCCACCGGTCTTTCCCTCCAGCTCCATAAACCCCTGATCTATCCCCGTAAGGAGGTGAAGGCCCATGGAGCCCGCCGCTTGATCGAGGGGGATTTCGAGGAGGGCGACCGGGTGGCAGTGGTCGATGACATCCTGATCACCGGCGGCAGTGTGCTCGATGGGATTGCCAAGCTGGAGAGTTCGGGGCTGGTGGTGAATGATGTGGTGGTCTTCATCGACCATGGCGGCCAGGCCGAAAGCTGCCCCCGCCGTCGCCTGGAGGCTGCGGGCTATCGCTGTCACGCCGTGCTGCAGATCGCCAGGATCACGGCCGTGCTGCACCAGGCCGGCCGGCTTAGTGATGCCCAGGCCGCCCTATTCGGCGAGGCTGAGCGGGCCAGGGAGGGGCTGGCTGCTCCATAACTGAAGGGCGTGACCCCGCAACCCACGGGCACCTCGTTTTCCACGACTGAATGCCCCCGTGGAGCCCCCACTGAACCCCTGATGTTCGCCGAACTCCAGGCCAAGTATTCTCTCGATGGCAGGGTGGTGCGGTTGCTAATGATACTTAAGGAGGGCAAAGTATGGTTTCAATCCAGCGCACCATCTGCGGCAGCCTGCTTGCGAAACTGCACATTGGCCCTCCGGGGCGCTACTAATCCCCCAACGATCTCGACGCACTTCTGAAGCACGATCTCGTCTAACCAGCTGCTTCGGCCCCCTAAAACCTTTCCAGCATGGGGGGGCCTCCGCCCCTGCCCTGCACCATGGAGCAGCTGCCACCTCTCTGGCACGATCGACGGGAGGCGGGCCTGGCGCTGGCCCATCAATGCGCCGACCGCCGGGGCCGGGAGGGGACGGTGCTGATC
>JBAXOO010000419.1:0-2108 GCA_037133235.1 Cyanobium sp. ELA507 | reverse complement strand
ACCCACGACCTACGGTTTAGGAAACCGTCGCTCTATCCGGCTGAGCTACAGCCCCATGCTGGCTCAGCCTATCGCCAGGCTTCGCCCTTCCACAGCCTCCCGGCACGGCATGGAAGCCCATTGGGCCGCGCTCAGCTGACCCTTTCCCGAGCGCGTTCAAGCTTCCGGCACTGCGTAACCTGATCCCTGGAAAGCAGGCGAGGTGATCGCGACCGGAGGATCGACGCTAGGGGCCTTGGCTCCGGTGGGGGTTGGGCCGGTTGAGGAAAGTCCGGGCTCCCCAATGGCCAGGCCTGCCGGGTAACGCCCGGTGCGGGCGACCGTGAGGACAGTGCCACAGAAACACACCGCCGATGGCGCCAGCGGGGCTCGCCCCACTGGCCGCACAGGTAAGGGTGCAAGGGTGCGGTAAGAGCGCACCAGCGGCATCGAGAGGTGCCGGCTCGGTAAACCCCGGCTGGGAGCAAGGCCAGGGCTTCGGCCCGCGGAACAAGGGTTGGCCATCTTTCCCGTTCCGTACCCCCAGTGCCGCTCGAGGCCGCCGGTAACGGCGGTCCCAGACAGATGGTCACCCCCGCCACCAGGCTCCGGCCGGGTGGCGGTGAACAGAACCCGGCTTACGTCCCGCTTTCCACCCTTTCCTCCCGTCCGCCGCCACCATGGGCCAGGCGTCCCGCGTCCCCACGATCAAGGCCCAGCGGCTGGAGCAGTTGGTCGCGCTCCTGGGCAGGCTCGGGCTCGACCCCATCGCCCCCGGCGGACCGGGCGCCACCGCCGAGGCCCTCGCGCCGATGGAGGAGGCCCTCACCCACACCTCCGCCGGCCGCGCCGTCAACCACGAGCAGCTCGAATTTCTTGGTGATGCGGTGCTGCGACTGGCCGCCACCGAGTTTCTGGCTCGCCATCAGGGCGGCCTAGCGGTGGGCCAGCGCTCCGCCCTGCGAGCCCAGCTCGTCAGCGACCGCTGGCTGGCGGAGCATGCCCACCAGCTCGACCTGGCGGCCCTGCTCCACCTCGGACCGGTGGCCCTCGGCGATGCCAGCGGCCGCGCCACCGTCCTGGCCGAATGCTGTGAGGCCCTCGTGGGCGCCATCTACCGGTCCTGGGGCGGCTCCCGCGGCGGCCTTGAGGCGGTGCTGCAGTGGCTCTCGCCGGCCTGGCAGCAGTCCAGCGCCGAGTTGCTGGCCGATCCCGACCGCCACAACTGGAAAACAGCTCTGCAGGAATGGAGCCAGGGCCAAGGGCTGGGGCTGCCTGATTACCACTGCGAGGAGATCAGCCGCCGCCATGGCGATCCCCGACGCTTCAGGGCCCTGGTGGGCTGGGGGAATCAGGCCAGCGGCCGGAGCGGATCCGGCGTCACCATGGGTGGGAGCGCCGAAGGCTGGGGCGGTTCCCGCCGCGAAGCGGAACAGCAGGCGGCCCGCGCCGCCCTGGCCCAACTCAAACAGCCTGGAGGGTCTTGAGGGGAACGGTGATCAACTTGTCCCAGTTGCCGCCCTCAAACAGCACCGCCGCCCGCTGGCCGCTGATGCGCTGCACGAAGCCCCGGTAGCCGTTGTAGATCGAGCGGCCATCGCTGACCACCACCGTGGTGCCCGGCAGGATCGGGGCGGGGGAAGCGGGAGGCATGGGGTTCGCCGGGTGTGGTGGCCTGAGCCATTATCGGAGCCACGGGGCCATACCGCCGATTCCATCGATCCAACGCTCCGCAGCAGCAGTTGGTGGACACGGTTCCATCAGACGCCCCGCCGGATCCGGCGCCAGGCCCGAGGCCCCAATCGCTGCAAACCAATCCGCCTCGATCGAAGAGATGGCCCAAAGTGGCGGCGCCCAGCCCGTTACCTCATGAACCACCTCACTTGGTAACGCTCCGCCCCGCTCGCCAGAGCAACGCAGAGCCGGGCTTCTGGAGACTGCGTCATCGATCTGCCGGCTTGCTTTGCAAAGCTTCCTGGGCATTAAGGCCAGTCATGTCCAGCCTGTCTAGAACCGGCCAAAGGCTGAAAGCGACACCAAATCCGAAGCTGGCTGGGCCGTTGGTGCGCCGAATCCTGGATCCGAATACCCCATCCCACCGAAGCCCAGCCTTTGCCGAAGCCCAGCCT
>JBAXOO010000418.1:0-2111 GCA_037133235.1 Cyanobium sp. ELA507 | reverse complement strand
GTGCTCGACCACGTGAACCTCTCGCTGGCGGCGGGGGAGCGGGTGGTGGTGGTGGGGCCTTCCGGCGCCGGTAAATCCACCATCCTGCGGCTCCTGGCCGGCCTGCAGCTGCCCACCAGCGGTGAGCTGCGCATCCATGGCGAACAGCAGACCTACCTGCGCCTCGACCAGCGCTATGCCCCCGATGTGCGCCTGGTGTTTCAGAACCCGGCCCTGCTGGCCTCCCTCACCGTGCGCGAAAACGTGGGTTTTCTGCTCTACCGGTTCAGCCGCCTTAGCGAGGCCCAGATCCGCGAACGGGTGAGCCGTGCCCTGGAGGCGGTGGGCCTGTATGGCATCGAAGATCGCCTGCCCGGCGAACTCAGTGGCGGCATGCAGAAGCGGGTGAGCTTTGCCCGGGCCCTGATCGATGATCCCGCCGCCGTGAATGGCCGTTCACCGCTGTTGCTGTTTGATGAACCCACCGCCGGCCTCGATCCGGTGGCCTGCACCCGGGTGGAAGACCTGATCGTGCGCAGCACCGAACTCACCAACGCCGCCGGCGTGGTGGTGAGCCACGTGATGAGCACGATCGAGCGCTGCGCCGAGCGGGTGATCCTGCTCTACGACGGCCATTTTCGCTGGGACGGCAGCCTCGAGGCCTTTCGGGTCAGTGATGATCCCTACGTTCGCCAATTCCGTAGCGGTAGTCTGCGCGGACCAATGCAGCCGGCCGAGCTCTGAGCCCATGCGCCGCAGTGTTCGTGAGGCTTTGGTTGGTTTCTCGCTCCTGGCGGCGGTGGCCAGTGGCCTGGGGCTTTGGTTTTGGCTCAAGGGCATCTCCCTGGCCCGGGGCAACTGGACCATCCAGGCCAGCTTCGACGATGCCGCCGGTCTGGCCAACCGCTCACCGGTCTCCTACCGCGGTGTTCTGGTGGGCCGGGTCAAGGACATCCATGTGACCGACAAGGAGGTGCTGGCCGATCTGGAAATCACCAACCCCCGCCTGCGCCTGTCGCGCCCGGCAGTGGCTCGGGTGGGGGCCGCCTCCCTGTTGGGCGGCGATGCGGTGGTGTCGTTGGTCACGGGGGAGGGCAACCTGCCGCCCCAGGGACCCGGCCCCCACGACCGAAGCTGCGACGATCGCCAGATGGTGTGTGATCGGGGCCGCATCAAGGGCGTTCAGGCCCCCAACCTCGAGACGGTGACGGCCACCGTGCAGAAGCTGCTCGATCAGGCCGACCAGGAGCAGCTGGTGCAGCGGCTGGTGCAGAGCACCCAGAGTTTCAACCGCTCAGCCAAGCAGGCCGAAAAGCTCACCACCCAGGGCCAGGCCTTCGTGGGGGATGCCCAGGTTCTGGTCCGCAACCTCAACACCGTGGTGGGCAAGACCGACCCAATGGTGCGCAACCTCACCGCCGCCACGGTGGATGCCCGCCAGGCCAGCCATTCGGTGAAGCAGTTGGCGGCCCGCCTCGACAATCCCCGCACCACGGCGGATCTCGAGGCCACCCTCGCCAATGCCCGCCAGCTCACCGACCGCTGGGCCGCCGTGGGGGGCGATGTGCGCAAGCTCACCGACGATCCCCGCTTCATCGATGGGCTGCGCAGCGTTTCATCGGGCCTGGGCCGCTTCTTCGAGGACCTTTATCCCGCCAGTGGTGAGGCCCCCCGCAAGCGCCATCGCGACCGCAGCAGCCTGCCTTCGGCGCCCCGGCAGGTTGTGGCGCCCAGCCAGCCCTCGGGGGGCATCACCCCCAGCGGCGTGCGTTACAACAATCCCGACGACCGCATGGCGCCGCGCAGCAAGGCCCCGGCCATGCCGGTGCCCGCCTACGGCTTCGACCGCCCAGCAGCCCCCTAAGACTTCCCGCCCCCGCGGCCCTGGTCGCCGTGGGGAGCGCACTTACAGGCTGGCCACCGCCTCCAGGGCGATCGCCGCAATCGCCTGGTCGCTGGCCTTGGGCAGTTGCACATAGCGGCCCCCGGCGGCCTCGGCCAGGTCTTTGCCCATGCCGCTGCCGATGAACTTGCGCTCGGTGTCGATCACCAAGAGCTTGATGCCCAGGGAGCGGTAACGGCTGGCCACCTGCTTCACCTCCTCCTTGAGGTCCACCGGTTCCTCCCCTTCC
>JBAXOO010000417.1:0-2117 GCA_037133235.1 Cyanobium sp. ELA507 | reverse complement strand
GGTGGGGTGAGGCGGAAAACGGCACTCCAAGCCGCTCAGCAGGCGGCTCAGCTGGCGGGGGGATGGTGCCCGCGGTCGCTGGCCACCAGGTAGCCGCTCAGGGCCAGCAGCAGCACCGCCAGGCAGAACAGCGCCAGGGTGGGGCCATCGTTGATCGGCAGGCTGAGCATGGCCTTGAAGGCCGACACGATCAAGGCCACCACCAGCACCTTCACGAGTTTCTCCTTGAGCTGGTCGAGGCTGGAGATTTCCAGCAGGCCGCTGCGCATTCGGCCCGAGCCCTGGCGGGCGTGATCGATCGGGGAGATCAGTAGCTCATACACGCCATAGCCAAAAATCAGCAGGGCAATGCCGATCAGGTAGAGGTCGATTCCGGTGACCACACCGCCCAGCAGCTTGGCCATGTAACCCTTCTCGACCGTGTCCACCGCGTGGCCCAGTCCCAGAATCGCCTTGCCGATTTCCAGGGTGCCGAGCACGAAGGTCACGCCCGTGCTGGCCAGGCTCATGATCACCGGCAGGATGGCGATCAGCCGCAGCTTCCAGAGGAAGCGCTCAAACAGGTCCTCAAGCCGCTCCCGGGAGCGGGCGCGGCCGCCTGGGCCATCGGGGGAGGGGAAGGAGGCGTTTGTCGGCACGGGCAGCAGGCCAATCTAGCCCCATTGTTCTGTGCCGTGCGTCTAGGCCGACCATCGGGTCAGCATCTACCACCACACCCGCCATTGAGCCCTTCCCCGCCCCGCCATGGCCGACCAGCTCCTGAAGCTCCGCATCCAGCCCCGCAGCTGCCGCGATGCTGTGCTGTGGCCGGCCAATGCTGCCCTCGAGCGCTTCCTGGCCGATCGGCTGGGAGTGCCACGGAACCAGGTGCACCTCGTGCGGGGGCTCAGCGGCCGCCACAAGCAGGTGGCGGTGGAGGGCTTCAGTGGTGGGGAGCTGCGCCGACTGCTGCTCGCTGATGCTCCAGGAAGCCCACCGTGATGTCGTCCGGATCGGTCTGGAGATAGAGGTAGCCCGAGCCATCGGCCAGCACCACGGCCCGGTAGTTGAAGAGAACCCCGAGTGAATCGGTTTCCTTCACGGTGGCCAGGCAGTCGGACGCCACGGTGATGCTGCCGCTGTAGGTGGCTTCCTCGATCCGGGGGCCATAGCTGGCGATGGCGATTCCCTGCACGTTGCCGCCGGTCCAAGTCTCATTCTGGATCACGGCGTTGGGGCGCCACTGGCCCTCCCTCAAGCTGCGGCCCTGCTGCATGCTCAGCACCGTGCCATCGAGCAAAGCCGCGTTGCAGGCGCTGGTGCCCTGGTTGAACCAGCGGGACACCACCACCAGATCGGGCAGGGTGCCGAGGGAATAGCGGGGGCGACCGGACCGATCCAGCACGGCCTGGCTGGTGCTGATCCTGCCGTTGTAGGTGCGTTCGATCCCGGCCCGGCAGAGGGAGAGGGGGCGAACCTTGCCGGTGTAGGCCTCTTCCCGATAGGTGCGGCCGCGGCGTTCCAGCCGCACCCCCACGATGCTGCCGTCGGCCTTCCAGGTTTCCTGCAGGATGCGGGCCACCGGTTCGTTCTGGACCACGCCATCGCCCATCACCACATAGCGGCCGGGCCGGGGGGCCTCACAGCGCACCGGATTGGCCTGGGCAGCACCCACCTGGAGCAAGGGGACTGCAGCCAACAGCGAGACCACGGGAAGGAGCGCCGACGGCAGGAACACCCGCAAAGCCAGGAGTCTGGACACCAGGGCCCCCGCTGGCATGGGCTTGGGCAAGGGGGAGGAGGAGCCCATGGCGATAGTGGGGAAAGGCATTCGCAGCGTTTTCTAGCCGGTCTTCAGGTCCAGGGCCGCCGATTCCCCCACCAGCCCAGCAGGAACACCGCCGCCATCGCCAGGTAGCCCAGGGCCCAGGAACCGCCGTGGCCCCAGCCGGGATCGAGCACCGTGTCGGCCAAGGTGAACCGCCAGGCGTGGAGCAGGCCCACCCAGGCCAGCGCTGCGGCGATCAGGGCGCAGGCCGAGGCGGCCAGGAAGCGTTGCTCGATCACATACACGAGCATCGCGGACAGCAGCATGGCGGCCACGATCTGGCCCTGCTCGAGGGCGAAGGCGCCGGCGG
>JBAXOO010000416.1:0-2121 GCA_037133235.1 Cyanobium sp. ELA507 | reverse complement strand
CCCTGGGGGAAAACCCAGTGGCCATCAGCTTTGTGGGTAATTGTTGCGAATAAAACAAGCACCCGCATCACCCGTCACCTGCCCCGTAGGTTTGGCTGGTTGAACGTGCTAATCCGCGCCGACCATGCGTCGTCTCTTTTCTCTTTTCGCTCTTTGCCTGGCGCTGGTGCTGGGAGCCGCTCCGAGCTTCGCCGCCGATAGCGCCCATGGCGCCCAGGTCTTCTCCGCCAACTGCGCCGCCTGCCACATGGGCGGCGGCAACGTGGTGAATGCCGAGCGCACCCTCAAGGCTGATGCCCTCAAGGCCTACCTGGCCGGCTATGCCGATGGTCCAGAGGCCGCCGTGGCCATGCAGGTCACCAACGGCAAAAACGCCATGCCCGCCTTCGGCGGCAAGCTCAGCGCCGGTGACATCGCCGACGTGGCCGCCTATGTGATCGATCAGTCCGCCAAGGGCTGGTGATCGGATCGGTGAGGTCGAGAGCACTTGCTTTCCGCCACACCACCACGAATCATCCTTTCCTCTCAGCCCCGGCCTGTCCGGGGCTTTTTTTGTCGGCCAGGCCCGCCTATCGAACCCTCATACCAGCCGAGCCACTCGGCCAAAACGGCCAGGTAGAGCGCTTCCGGCACCGCGCGGATGGTCGTCGTTGCGGCCTGTTGCCGCCGTTCGTCTGAACGGCGGCGCATCAGCGGTGGCTCTGCCAGCCCAATGGTGCCTCTGACAACAGGTGCGAGAGAAACAGGCTGTCAAGAACTCAGCCCGAGGCGGCAGTCCTGATCTGACAGCCGCCCGCTCCCTCTTTCTGGATCTGTGGCCATCCCGCTCAGCGGCGGACGTACGTGTTGCCCGCAGGCCCGCGAACGGCAGCGCCACCATTGGGTCCGCTAACGGCAGCGGCGCCATTAGGTCCGCGAACGGCGCCGCCGCCATTAGGCCCGCTAACGGCAGCGCCCCCATTAACCCCTCGGTAGCCCTCGGCTCCGTAGGCACCGCCGCGATAGACGGCACCAGGGGTCACCACCGCAGCAGGGGTCACCACCGCAGCAGGGGCGACGACGGGGGCCGGTGCAACGACAACGGGAGCAACGACAACGGGGGCAGCCACGGCGGGGGCAACGACCGCACCTCGAGGGACACAGTTGCCATAGGGGCCCCTGATGAAGCCGATCCCGCACAACTCACGGGCTAAGGCGGGTACCGCCGCCAGGGTGAGGGCACCAAGGGCGGCGGCCAGGAGAATTTTGTTCAAGAAGGCTGCTCAGGTGGGGAACCGGTCAGGTCCGAACCTAGCCCGCCTACTGCGGGGGCTTGGTGATGGTGAAGCCCCACATGAGACCCTTTGCCACTGCTCAGCCAGCTGCTGGATCAGCGGCTCTTGGTGCATCCCTGAGGCCCCGTCCTGCTACGGCAGCTTGACCAGCAGGTACAGCCGCCCCCCTTGGGAATTGATCGAGGCCATGGGGAAACACGACGCGGAGAAAAAGCCAACTTGCACCCAATGCACGGGCCGCATAGGGCACGAATTTCAAGGTCTTTTCACGCTTCTCCTGTCACCGACGACAAGGGCACAATGCCGCTCAAATCGCTTCAGCGCCTTATTTTTCGCTGAGACGGTAGGCCAGGACTGCCAGATACAAATTCTCGTCAATCTCGCGGATGTCGTATTCGGAGGGCAGCACGCCGTGCATGTGCTGGTGCACCGCCAACCAGCAATTGCGTTCCGCATCAGCCCCTGTGGCATCGAAACGGCGTGAGGCCTCCGCCAGAGCTCCCACCAGCGCAGCATCCGGCTCCGTCGGGGACTCCGCCGGACAAGCATCGGAAGGATCGGTCGGGTTGGGGGAGATCGGCGGGGCAGCCATCACAGCGGAACAACGGGCGGGTGGATCCTGGCGCAGACGGCAGACTGGAGCGACCTCACGCATCACCCAAGGCGCCCATCACCCCGAGCCGAACCGTGCCCCGAATGCCGACGAGCCCCCTGGCGGCCGTGGCGGGGGTGGTGGGACTGGCGGCGGCGACCAACCTGGGCAGCCCAAGCATCGTGAAGGCCGCACCGGCGCCCAAAGTCCCCGCCCCGGCCGCCATTGCAAGCGCGGTGAGCACCAATGTTGCCG
>JBAXOO010000415.1:0-2125 GCA_037133235.1 Cyanobium sp. ELA507 | reverse complement strand
TGCTGGAGCCGCTGATTAAACCAGCCTTTGGGCCGGCCTACAACGAACCGCTGCAGTGGCTGCTGCACAGGATCCCCCAGCTCACCACCCCCCTGCCGGCGGCCCAGCGGCGGGGGGCTGAAGCATCCACAGTCCCGCTGATGGCCCCAAATTTCTACGGGCCCCAAGGCATCCCCCTGGCCCTGGCCCAGGAGCAATGGCAGCTCCCATGGTTGCGGCAATGGCTGCGGGATCTGCTGGTGGGGCTGGGCTTTGGCGCCGGCCTCCTGGGGGTGAGGGCGGTGATGCTGATGGAAAGGCGGCGGCAACTGCTGATCCGCCGCAGCATCGAACGCAGCAGCGAGCGCCGCCTCCGCCAGGCCAGCCACGAACTGGACCTGCTGCTGGCGCGGATGGGCATGGGTCCCGCCGGGCCCGAGGGGGAGGAAGGGGTGATGGCCCGATTGATCGAGGGGGAAACCGCCCAGGCCACTCCCCTGCTGGCGGCGGCACCGATGGAGCAGAAGTTGGAGCGGCTGACCTCGCGGTTTCAACGCTTTCTGGAGCGGGCCCGCAACCTGGCCCTGCTCGACCCCCTCACCCAACTGCCGAACCGCCGTTACTTCATCGAGCAGATGCAGCGCCAGGTGGAGCGCTGCCGCAGCCAACAGCAGCGTCTGGCGATCCTGTTCGTTGATGTCGACAAGTTCAAGAACATCAACGACTCCTACGGCCATGCCGTGGGCGATGCGGCCCTGGTGATGGTGGCGGATCAATTGCGCCAGATCACCCGTGATCAGGATTTTCTCGGCCGCTATGGCGGCGATGAATTCGCGATCCTGATTGAGCTCGGCAGCCTGGCGGATTCGAGCGATCGCGCCACGCGCACCAGCCTGATGGACTTGGCGCGGCGGCTGGCTTCCCCCTTCCACGGCGCCGTGGAGCTGGAGGGCCTGCAGGTGGAGCTCACCATCAGCGTGGGAATCGCCCTGATCGAACCGAGCGATGCCGATGGGGAGGCGGCGATGCGCCGTTCCGACATCGCCATGTACCGGGCCAAGCAGAACAGCAGCAGCCACATCGCCTTCTTCGATACCAAGGAAAGCGACGGCCACCTCGACAGCTACCGCCTCTATGGCGACCTACGCCAGGCCATCCGGGACAACGCCTTCCAGGTGGTCTTCCAACCCATCCTCGACCGAAAAGGCCAGGTGCATGCTCTGGAAGCCCTGGCCCGCTGGACCCATCCGGTGAGGGGCCCTGTGGCTCCGGATCTGTTTCTGGATCTGGCGGAGCGCTACCGCCAGATCAATCCCCTCACCGACCACCTGATCAAACTCTCCCTGCACAACTTCCAGGATTGGGCCAACACCCACGCAGCCCTGCGGCTGTCGCTGAACCTTCCCCCCTCCAAACTCGCCGACCCCCAGCTGGTGGAGCAGCTGGATCGCGACCTGCAAACCCACGGCCTCCCTGCCCAACGGCTGACGATCGAGGTCACCGAACAATCGGTGCTGCAAACCAACGCCGTGGTGACCGCAAACCTGCACCAACTGCGGGAGCGGGGGGTGCTGATCTCCCTCGACGACTTCGGCACCGGCTATTCCTCCTTGAGTCTCCTGGGCACGCTCCAGCCGGATGAGGTGAAGATCGACCGGAGTTTTGTGATGGCGATGGATGCCGATCCTTATGCCCGCCAGATCGTGACCCTGGTGGTGGACATGGCCCAGCGCATGGGTTTACGGGTGGTAGCGGAGGGGGTGGAAGACCAGGGGGTGCTGGAGCAGCTGCTCGATCTGGGGGTGAGCCATTTCCAGGGCTTCCATTTCTCGAGGCCCCTGCCCTCGGATCAGCTGCAGCAGTGGTGGCCAGGCCCCGCGATCGCGAACGGCTCCAGGGGTAGGGCGATCGGCCAAGATGGAGCTTGATCGGTTTCCAGCAGGCGTTCCATGAGCCATCCCCCCGGCGCCTCCCCCCAGGCCGGCCCCGCGGGCGAGGCCAAAGGGCCGGCCGAAGCGGCCGCGGCCCAGCTCTCGAGCCCGGAGCACCCCCACAACTTCGACGTTCAGAAGGACGTGCACCGCCAGATCCGCAACGATCCCGACTACGACGACTGGGAATACGGCACCGAGCCCTTGCCCCACGA
>JBAXOO010000414.1:0-2126 GCA_037133235.1 Cyanobium sp. ELA507 | reverse complement strand
CTCCCTGGTCACCGACGCCCAGGGCATCCTCGGCATCGGCGACCAGGGAGTGGGTGGCATCCACATTTGCCAGGGCAAGCTCGCGGTCTACACCCTCTGCGCCGGCCTGGATCCGGTGGCCGGGCTGCCGGTGATGCTCGATGTGGGCACCGACCGGCCCGAGCTGCTGGCTGATCCGGCCTATCCGGGCCTGCGCCAGCCCCGGCTGCAGGGCGCCGCCTACGACGCCTTCCTGGAGGCCTTCATCGCGGCGGTGGAGGAGGTGTGTCCTGGCGCCCTTGTCCACTGGGAAGACTTTGGCGCCCCCAATGCCCGCCGCGTCCTCGATCACTTCCGCCACCGCATCGCCAGCTTCAACGACGACATCCAGGGCACCAGCGGCGTTGCCGCCGCGGCGATCCTGGCGGGTCTGAGGGGCCTGGATCGCTCCCTGGCGGCCGAGCGGATTGTGATCTTTGGCGCCGGCAGCGCCGGCTGCGGCATCGCCGAGCGGCTGCAGCGCCTGCTGGAGAAGGAGGGGCTTTCGCCCCAGGCGGCGGCCGACCGCATCTGGCCGATCGATCGCTTCGGGCTGGTGCACGAAGGGCTCGCCGAGTGCAGCGCGGCGGTGGGCCCCTGGGTGAAGGGCACCGCCCAGCTGGCGGCGGTGGGCCTGGAGGCCGGCGATGCCAGTAGGGGGCCCGACCTGCTGGCCGTGATCGAGGCGGTGAAGCCCGGCATCTTAATTGGCACCTCCACCCGCGCGGGCGCCTTCGACCAGGCGGTGGTGGAGGCTCTCTGCCGGGGCGTCGAGCGGCCGATCGTGCTGCCCCTCTCCAATCCCACTTCCCTGGTGGAGGTGACCCCCGAGAACCTGCTGCGCTGGAGCCACGGCCGTGTCCTTGTGGCCACCGGCAGTCCCTTTGCGCCGGTGCTGACCCCCGAGGGCGAACGGCTGATCGGCCAGTGCAACAACTGCTTTGTGTTTCCTGGTCTGGGGTTCGCCGCCATGGCGGTGGGGGCCACCGCCGTGAGCGAGGCCATGATCGACGCCAGCATCGAGGCCCTGGCCGCCGCGATTCCGGCCGCTGACGATCCAGAGGCAGCCCTGATGCCGCCCCTGGCTGCCGTGGAGGCCGTCTCGCGGCGGGTGGCCGAGGCGGTGGCCCTGGTGGCGGTGGAGGAGGGGCTGGCCCGACTGGCGTCCGATCCCCAGGAGGCCCTCGCCCGGCTGGAGGTCTGCCGCTGGCAGCCCAGCTACCGGCCGATCACGGCCTGCTGATCAGCCCTTGGCTAGCGACCCCTGTAGGGGGATGCCAGGGCTTCAGAGATAACGCTGCAGGATCGAAGGCCGCGAGAAATCCTTGCGGGCGAAGGCGGCGAACACCAGGGAGATGAAACCGCAGGAGAGCAGCACCCGCACGAAGTTGATCAGGGCGTTGGTGCGGGACCGCTTGGTGCGTCGCGTGATCTCCTCGCCGAGACGCTTGGCGTTGGTATTGAGCACCTTCTCCACATCGGCCCGGAAGGGCTGGAAGGGGCCGTTAAAGGCCTTGGGAAGCTGGGGTGATCCCGGCAGGCGGGTGAGGGCCTTGGCCAGTTCGGGCAAGGAGTTGCTCAGTTTCACCTCCTGGCGAATCGCGGCCAGGTCGCTCTGCTCTTTGAGCAGGGGTGTGCGTTGGTCGATGTCCTGGCGGATGGTGAGCAGGAGCTGGGAGGGGATCAGCAGCAGGTAGCCGATGCAGGCAATCCAGGCCCGTTTGCGGAAGCGGCGCAGGCTGCCCAGGGCCAGTTCATTTTCGGGGTCAAGGTAAAGACCGAGCAGCACCAGGCAACCGCCCAGCAGGGGGAAATAGGAGTACGAGATCAGCAGGTTGATCACCCCCTGCTGCCAGCGGGGGTCGCTGAGCCGCACCGGAACGATCGAGGTGCCAAGGCCGATCACGAAAAGGCCGTAGAGCAACAACCCGCTGAACACGCACAGGTAGGAGGCATCGCCCAGCAGCTGCACTGGCCCCGGTTCCGCGGGTTTGCTGGGCCGATCTCCAGGCTCTTCATCCTGGGCGGCGGCACCCTCCGGGCTGGCGGGCGCATTGCGGAAACCAAAGGGAAGGGGCATTGGGGATGGCGAGGTGTTGAGAGCTATC
>JBAXOO010000413.1:0-2132 GCA_037133235.1 Cyanobium sp. ELA507 | reverse complement strand
GGGCTGGGGCGGATGGGGGCTGAGGGTGTGCCCTGGATCAGCGGATCGGGTCGTGAAGGGTCACCAGCTTGGTGCCATCGGGAAAGACCGCCTCGATCTGCACCTCATCGATCAGCTCAGGGATCCCCTCCATCACTTGGTGGCGGCCCAGCCAGGTGGAACCCTCCTCCATCAGCTCCGCCACGCTGCGGCCATCGCGGGCCCCCTCCAGCACCTGGAAGCTGAGCCAGGCCACGGCTTCGGGGTGGTTGAGCTTCACGCCCCGGTTGAGGCGTCGCTCCGCCAGCAGGGCCGCGGTCACGATCAGGAGCTTGTCCTTTTCCTGGGGGGTGAGGTGCATGGAGGGGGCCTGGCCGTGGGAAGTCTGGCAGCGCCAGAACCTGCTCGATGCCGTGGGCTCTACGGGGAGCGGTGAGGTTGGCTTCCAGCTGGCGATCCCAGGCGGCAGCATCAAACTCCGCAAATCATCGCCTGAATTCGGCGCTCACTGGGGCGGGCATCGAAGCTGGCGGCGCCCCGCCAAGGCTTCCTGATCCCATTAGCGTTAAGCCAGAGCGCCCCGTCCAGCGCCCCCCTTCCGCATCCAGGCCTTCCCAGCTTCCTCTTCGCCCTTGATGCTTTTTCCGCCCCTTGCCCAGCGGCACCGGCAGCCTGAGTGGATGGACCAGAGCGGCATTGACCCCGCCGCCCACACCTTGGCTTTGGCGGGTTTGCGGCGAATTAACGCGCTCAGCGGTGCGGTGGGTTCCCTGTTCGCCCCCATCCGCTCCCTGGCCCGGGAGAAAGGCGCAAGGCCCCTGCGGGTGTTGGATCTCGCCTGCGGCGGCGGCGACAACACCATCGCCCTGGCGGAGCGAGCCCGCCGCGAAGGGCTATCCGTGCGGGTCGATGGCTGCGACCTCAGCCCTCAGGCGGTGGCCATCGCCTCCCGCAGCGCCGCAGACCGGGGCCTGGAGAGCACCTTCTTCCAGGCCGATGCCCTCGCCGGTCCCCTGCCGGATGGCTACGACGTGCTCCTCTGCACCCTGTTCCTGCATCACCTCGATGACCCGCAGGCCGTGGATCTGCTGCGGCGCATGGGCCAAGCCAGTCGCTCCCTGGTGCTGGTCAATGACCTGATCCGCAGTCCCCTCGGCTACGGGCTCGCCTGGGTGGGTTGTCGGTTGTTGAGCCGCTCGCCGATCGTCCATTTCGATGGCCCCGTGTCGGTGCAGGGCGCCTTTCAGATGCAGGAGGTGCAAACCCTGGCGGTCCGGGCCGGCCTTCTCGATGCCACCCTCCGGCGCAGCTGGCCTGAGCGCTACCTGCTGAGCTGGCGCCGCCCGGGCGGCTCGCCTCTGGACGCCGCGCCCCTCGGCCGATGAGTTCCCCTGACTGGGATGTGATCGTGGTGGGGGCCGGACCTGCCGGCGCCCTGGCCGCCCACCAGTTGGCCAGCCGCCACCTGCGGGTGCTGCTGGTGGAGAAGCGGGCATTCCCCCGCTGGAAGGTGTGCGGCAGCTGTCTGAACGGCGTCGCCCTTCGGGCCCTGGAGGATGCGGGCCTGGGGCATCTGGTGGACGACCTGGGCGGCGTGCCCCTCGCCCGGCTGCGCATCGGCCTCCAGGGCCATCAGGTGGACCTCGCCCTTCCCCTGGGCCGCTCCCTTTCTCGGGGATGCCTCGACCTTGCCTTGAGTGAGGCAGCCGTGGCGGCTGGAGCGGTGTTGCAGCTTCAAACCGAGGCCACCGTGGGGCCCCTGTTGCCAGGGGGCCGGCAGGTGCTGCTGCGCTCAGGCGATGGGCGCCAGGTCACCAGCGCCAGGGTGGTGCTGCTGGCCACGGGGCTGGGTAGCCCAGGGCTGGGCAGTCCAGGAATGGGCCGTTCACCACTCGAATCGGCCCTACCCATCCGCTCGCGCATCAGCCCCCACTCCCGGGTCGGTGCCGGCTGCCAACTGGACGCCGGAGTGAGCGGCTACGGCAGGCGCACGATCCATATGGCCATTGGCCGCCACGGTTACGTGGGGCTGGTGCGCAACGAAGACGGCGCGCTCAACCTGGCGGCGGCCTTTGATCGGCAGCAGCTGATCACCGCCGGTGGTCCGGCCGCCTGCGCCGCCGAAGTGCTGGCCGAGGCCGGCTTCGCTCCCC
>JBAXOO010000412.1:0-2140 GCA_037133235.1 Cyanobium sp. ELA507 | reverse complement strand
TCTGGATGCTTATCACGAACTGCTCCTGCAGGATCCCTTGGAGCCGGCCGCCTTGGTGCGCAACCTGCTGGTGACGGTGACCTCCTTTTTTCGCGATCCGGCCGCCTTCGAGCGGCTGGGGGAGCGGCTGAAGGAGGATCTACCCCAGCGCGGTGATCGGAAATTGCTGCGGGTGTGGGTGCCCGGCTGTGCCACCGGCGAGGAGCCCTACACCATCGCCATGGTGGTGAGCCAGGTGCTCGGCCATCCCGCCGATCTGGCCAGCCGGCTGCGCATTTTTGCCACCGATCTCGATGAGACGAGTCTGGCGATCGCCCGTCGGGGTGAGTATCCGCTCTCCGCCGCCATGGCCATTCCGCCGGAGCTGCGCGACCGATTCGTGACGGAGGGGCCCGATGGCATCACGGTGGCCAAGGGGCTGCGCAGCTGCGTGGTGTTTGCCCGGCACAACGTGGGCGAAGACCCCCCCTTCCCCAACCTGGATCTGATTTCCTGCCGCAACACCCTCATTTACTTCAAGCCGGCCCTGCACGCCCGGGTGCTGAATCTGTTCCGCTTCGCCCTCCAACCCGGCGGGCTGTTGTTGCTGGGAAGCTCCGAGAGCCTCGGCTCGAACGCTCCTGGCTTCGCGCCGGTGGATGCGGCCCAGCACCTCTATGGGCGCATCCCTGAAAAAGCGCAGCCGGCCCGCTCGCCTGGCGCCGGCCCTCTGGTCCTCCGGTTTCCGCCCCCTGGGCGTCAGCCGATGCGCGCCTCCCTGCTGCCGGAGGCGGTGCCCGAGCAGCATCTGGCTCTGCTGGAGGCCCTGGTGCGAACCCTCGCAAGTCCCTCCCTGGTTCTCGATGAGCATCACGAGCTCCTCCAGGTGATCGGGGATGTCAGCCCCTATTGCCGCCTTCCGGAAGGACAGATCACGGCGGCGGCCACGGCCCTGCTTCGCCCCGAGCTGCAGGGTGAGGCCCGGGCCCTGTTCCTGATGATGCGGGCGGATGGGCAGACGGTGATCAGCCGTTCCCTGACCCTGGCGGACGGCGGAAGGGGGCTGCATCTCGAGGCCCGGCCGATGGTGCTGGCGGATCGCTCCCTGCTGCTGCTGTCCTTTGTGCCCCACGATGGCGCCGTGACCGAGCCCGATGCGGCAGCGGAGGGGCCTCTGCGGGTGGTGGGGGAGCGGGATGGAGCCTTCGACGCCACGATCGAGCGTCTGGAGCGGGAACTGCTCACCAGTCAGGACCATCTGCGCCGCTCCCTGGTCGAACTGGAGCAGGTCAATGAGGAGCTGGAGGCCTCCTCCGAGGAGCTGCAGGCTTCCTCGGAGGAACTGCAGTCCTCGAATGAGGAGCTTGAGGCCTCGAACGAGGAGCTCCAGGCCACCAACGATGAGCTGGCCAGCCTCAACCAGCAGCTACGCAGTCGAGGCGAACAGCTCGAACGGCTTAACAACGAGCTGGAGAACATCCAAACCTCCCTCAGCCAGGGCATGGTGATCCTCGACGGGCAGCTCCTCATCCGTCGCTTCTCTCCTCTGGCCGTGCGGGTGTTCGGGCTGGTGGAGGCCGACATCGGTCACCCCCTGGAGGGGGTGCCCACGACCATTCCCCTGCCCGATCTTTCCGGGGCCCTGCGGGCCGTGCTGGCCGGGGAAGCGTCGCGGCGCTCCTTCGAGGTTGCCAGCGGCGAGATGGCCTATCTGGTGCAGGTCCTGCCCTTCCAGGAGCGGGATGGCCGCCGCTGCGGCGTGATCGTGACCCTCACGGAGGTGTCCGAACTGGTGTCCCTGCGGCGGGTGGCGGAGGCCTCTCTGGCTGAGTTCGCCAGCCTCGC
Source organism: Cyanobium sp. ELA507 (assembly GCA_037133235.1). Classification (GTDB taxonomy): domain Bacteria; phylum Cyanobacteriota; class Cyanobacteriia; order PCC-6307; family Cyanobiaceae; genus Cyanobium. Next base: position 316 of record JBAXOO010000412.1, on the reverse strand, counting down.
CGATGCCCTCGAGGAGGTGGTGTGGAAGCGGGATCGGGCCATGGAGCGGCTGCTCTATGTGAGTCAGCGGGTTCAGACCCTCACCGGCTGGAGCCCGGAGGAGCTCACCCAGCAACCCCACCATCTCGATGCCCTGGTGCATCCGGACGACCGCTCCCGCCTGGCCGCCTGCCGCGACCTCGGCCGCGGTTCCTGGTCGGTGGACTATCGCCTCGCCTGCCGGGATGGGGCGTACCGCTGGTTGCGTGAATCGGCCCGGCTGTTGGAGGAGGGTGATGAGAGTTTCGTGGTGGGCACCCTCACCGATCTCACCTCC
>JBAXOO010000411.1:0-2141 GCA_037133235.1 Cyanobium sp. ELA507 | reverse complement strand
GTTCTCGACAGCATCACTGGCATGGCCGGCTTCGGACTTCCCAACTTCGGACAGCTCACCGAGGCCTTCCGCAAGGCCCAGCAGATCCAGCAGGACGCCCAGAAACTGCAGGACGAACTCGACGCCATGCAGCTGGAGGGCCGCAGCGCCGATGGTCGGGCCCAGGTGTGGCTGTCGGGCAACCAACAGCCCCTGAAGGTGGTGCTGGATCCAGGTCTGCTCAGCGAAGCGCCCGCCGCCGTCGAAGCCACGGTGCTGGAAGCCCTCCAGAACGCCTACCAGGTGTCGACCAGCACCATGCGGGAGCGCATGGAGGAGCTGACCGGCGGCCTAGATCTCAATCTCCCCGGGTTTGGGGGCTGAGCGGTTCGCCGCCGCTCCGACGGCGGCGCGGCGGCAACGAAGCCTGCTCCTCGATCTCCGCGAGGCATTGGCCATACAGCGGATAGCGGGGCCAGTCGGTGCCCATCGCACATCCGGGATCGCCGACATGGCGACAGTTGCGGAAACGGCAGTTGCCGCTGGCCAACCGGGAGCGCAACTCCGGAAAGGCGTCCGCTAAGGCGCCAGGATGATCGGGCAACTCCGGCCGATTGAATCCCGGTGTATCGGCCACCAGCCCACCCCCTTCGAGGGGAAAAAGCTCCACGTGGCGAGTGGTGTGGCGGCCGCGCCGCAGCCGGCCGGACACCTCGGCCACCCGCAGGCCCAGCCGGGGGCAGAGGGCGTTGAGCAAACTGCTCTTGCCTGCGCCGGAGGGGCCGCAGAGCACGCTGATGCCCCCGGCTTCGGCCAGCCGCCGGCCCAGGGCCTCCAGCCCCTGCCCGCTGCGGGTCGAAACCGGCCAGAGCGGATAGCCCCAACCCCCCAACCGCTCGCACCAGGCCCGCATGGAGGCCTCCTCGAGCAGATCCGCCTTCCCCAGCACGAGCTCAACGGCCGCCCCGGTGGCTTCGGCGGTGATCAGGAATCGCGTGAGCTGGAGGGGATCGAGGGCGGGTTCCGCCAGGGAAGCCACCACCAACACCTGGTTCACATTGGCCACGGCGGGCCGCTGCAAGAGGTTGCGGCGGGGCTCCACGGCCGCCACGACGGCCCGGCCAGCCATCGAATCGATCCCCTCCAAGCGCACCCGGTCGCCAACCCACACCTGCAGGCCCTCATGGCCCAGGCGGCTGCGGCGCGTGCACAACAAACGCTGGCCAGCCCCGGGATCTGGGGGCGAATCGAGGTCCACCTCGCAGAAATTGGCCTGGAGCGCCACCACACGCCCCCAGGCCTCAGCCACGGCGAATGTGCAGCCGCACATAGCCCCCGGTGAGAGGGCCCCCGGTGAGAGGGTCCCCGGCGAGGGGTTCCGATTCCACCCCATGGCCCTCACCCCGCAGCCCTTCGGCCACCATCCGCTCCGGTTCCCCCGCATCGAGGTCCACCAGGAGCGAGGCTCCCGGCGGCAGTTTTTCCAGGGCCAGGCGACTGCGCACGTAATTGAGAGGGCAGGGGGTGCCGCGCAGATCCAAGTGCACGGGCGGGTTCTGGCCCGGATCAGCAACGGACTCCGCCATGGTCATCCGCCGAACAGACCGCCGAACAGACCACTCTTGTGGGGCGGGCGCTGCTCCTTGCGGCTGTGGTGGCCGGCCAATTGCTCCAGCAGGCCCCGCTCCTCACCGCTGAGGCGGGTGGGCAACTGCACCTTCACGCTGAACTGATGGTTGCCGCGGGCTACCGGATTACCCAGGCGCGGCACCCCTTTGCCCTTGAGGGTGAGCACCGCCCCGGGCTGGGTGCCGGCTGGAATCTCGAGGGTTTCCTTGCCATCCACAGTCTCCACCTCAATGGAGTCGCCGAGGATCGCCTGCAGATAGCTCAGCGGCAGCTCCGACTGGATGGTGGTGCCGTCACGGCGGAGATGGGGATGGGAGCGCACCCCGAGGAACACATAGAGATCGCCCGCCGTGCCGCCGCGCTGGCCGGCATTGCCCTCACTGGCCACCCGCAAGCGGGTGCCGGAATCGACCCCGGCGGGAATGTTGATGCGCAGGGTCTTGGTGACCTGCTGGAGCCCCTGGCCCTGGCAGGCGGTGCAAGGGTCGGCGATGGTCTGGCCGCTGCCCTCGCAGGTGGGGCAGGGGGCCACC
>JBAXOO010000410.1:0-2168 GCA_037133235.1 Cyanobium sp. ELA507 | reverse complement strand
TACAAGACCTACGGCTACCGCACCGAAGTGATGGGGGCCAGCTTCCGCAACATCGACGAGATCATCGAACTGGCGGGCTGCGACCTGCTCACGATCGCCCCCTCTCTGATGGATCAGCTGCGGTCCAGCGAAGGACTGCTTGAGCGCCGACTGGATGGGTCCAAGCCCGGCCCCAGCGAAGAGCGCATCAGCCTGGATGAAGCCGGCTTCCGCACCTTGATGGCCGGCGATGCCATGGCCAGCGAAAAACTGGATGAGGGCATCCGGGGCTTCTCCAAGGCCATCGAAACCCTCGAGGCCCAACTGGCCCACCGGCTGGTGGAACTGGAGGGTGGCGCCGCCTTCACCCACGCCGTTCACGAAATTTTCCTCCTCAACGACCTCGACGGCGACGGCTGCATCACCCGCGAGGAATGGCTAGGCAGCGATGCCGTGTTCGATGCCCTCGACACCGACAAGGACGGCCGCTTGGCACCCGAGGACGTGCGCGGTGGCCTCGGGGCGCCTCTGGCCCTCAGTCGCTGATCAGGCGCTGAGCCAAAACCCCCGCATCAGTTCAGCCATTCGTTAACCAAGATTCTGAGCTGATGCCTCAGACTTTGCTGACCCTAGCGCCCGCCGCCGTGCACGCCCTTGACACCATGCGCTCCCTCGCTAGCACCGGCGAGGTGATGGATGTGGAACCCGGCACCCTGATCTTCCGTTCCGGCGAATCGGGAGATTGCATGTTCGGCCTGCTGGAGGGCACCGTGGAGCTGAGCTGGAACGGTGATAGTGGCCACGAAAAACTACAGGCCGGCGATGTGTTCGGAGCCGGGGCCCTGGTGACCCAGGACCACCGCCGCTATGGCAACGCCAAGGCCCTCACCCCCTGCCGGGTGCTGGTGATGAACCGTGAGAAATTCCTCTTCGCCGTGCAGGAGTCACCGATGTTCGCCATCGAACTGCTCGGTTCGATCGACCAGCGGCTGCGCGATCTCAAAGACTGCACCCGCCCCTGATTCCGCAACCTGCCAACCTGCCCTGCCCCCTAAAGGGGGGCTTGAGCCCCAGTCAGCCGCGCTGGAACAGCAGCCGTTTGATCACCCGCTGGGCAATATCGCCGTAACCCATCTCGCCGGAAAGGATCTGGGCGATCCGCTGGGGAGCTGTGGGCCGCTTGATGCCGAGTTGATAGCCCACCTTCGGCACCCGGTAGAAAACCTGGGCGATGCGCTTCCCCCAGGCCATCGAGTCGCCCCATTCGGAGCGGATCGCGCTGGTGTAGCCGGCCAAGGCCCCCCGATCGCCCCCGAGCCAGCGGTCCATGGCGGCCCCTGCCCGGCAACCGCTCATCAGGGAGGGGCGCAGGCCCTCGGCCAAAAAGGGGTCGCAGAGGGAGGCCGCATCGCCCACCACAACCACGCCGTCGCCATGGAGTGGGTAGTGGCCATTCCAGATCCGCAGCCGCCCCTGGCGGCGCTGCCCGGCATCCGGCGGTAGGCCGAGGCTCGGCAGCAGGGCGGCCAGCACGGCATGGCTATCGGCCTGCTGCTGGCCGATAAAGGTGCCCACCCCAATGCTCGTACCGCCCTGGCGGGGGAAGGCCCAGCAGAAACCATGGTGCACCAGCCCGAAATCGAAACGGGCCGTATCGGGTTCACACACCGCCCCCTCCACCTCCACCGAAACCGTGGCGGCGAAACGGGGCCGTTCGGGGCCGAGACCGAGGGCTGCGGCATGGAGGGAACCGGAGCCATCGGCCACCACCAGGGCCGGAGCGCTCAGGGTTTCGCCACCAGCCAACCGCACCTTCCAGAGGCCCGCCTCCCGGCCGATGGCTTCGGCGATAGCACTGCAGCGCAGCTGGCAGCCCGCATCCCGAGCCCGCTCCACCAGAAAGGCATCGAGGTTGCGACGCCGCACGATCCAGAAGGGAGCATCGCCGGGTAGCTCGGCCATCACCGGATCGGTGAGCGACCAGCTGAACCTCACCCGGCGGATCACCTGATCCACCACCGGCCCCAGGTCGAAGGGAAAGAGGCGCTGCACCGAGGCTGCCATGCCACCGCCGCAGGGATTAGCCAGACCCGGGGCCTCCTGTCGCTCGAGAAGCAGAACCCGGCGGCCTGCATGAGCCAGCTGAAAGGCCGCTGAGGCACCGGCGGGACCGGCACCAACCACAATGA
>JBAXOO010000409.1:0-2173 GCA_037133235.1 Cyanobium sp. ELA507 | reverse complement strand
GGTGCCGGTGCGGAAGTCGTTACTGGAGATCATTCCGGCGGTTCGAATCCGGCCGATTGTACGGCTGGCTACCGAGCCCTCCCGGCCGCAACCCCGCCGCAACCCCCTCGGCCCTTCCTGCGGCTATGCCAAAGTCCTGTCAGCGACTGGAAAAGAGCATGGGCTGGAGGCGATCACGCGCCACCGCGAACAGCGGCGCATCCAGCTGGTACTCGGCCGGCCGGCCGGCCGAGCTGATGGGTGCAACAGCCAGCGGTGGCGCTACGCCGATGCCGCAGCCCTTCCGACAGCCCACGATGGAGATGGCGATGGACATGGCAATGGAGATGGCGATGGATCAAACGCTGCAACCCAGCGGCTCCCGGGGCTCCGGAAGCGGGCGGCCAAGGCAAGGCCTGCTGGGCCCCCGATCCCTGCTGCCGATGGGATGGGCATCCAGCCTGCTGGGCCTGCTGCTGTCCGTGGTGCTCTGCCTGCTGCCGGCGGCCACCCCCGCCCTGGCGGCCCTGCCCCGCGGCAATGCGGTAACCGATCCGGCCGCCCTGCTGCGCAATGCCCTGCCGATCGACCAGCGCGACCTGCAGGACCTGCAGCACCGCATCGAGGACACCAGCGATGACCTGCGGGCCAAGCGCTGGAGTGCCCTGGCCAATGCGGTGCGCCGCAGCCAGTCCCTGGCCACCGCCAGGCGGCAGGGGATCCTGTCGAGCTTCCCCGCCGCCGATCAGGCCCGGGTGGGCCAGCTGCTCGACGGCCTTGACGACCAGCTCCAGGCCCTCTCGACCGCCGCCGAAGACCAGCAGCGGGATGCCTTCCTGGAGGCCCGCCGGGGCGCCCTGGCCAACATCGGCACGGCCGAGTCCCTGCTGGTGGGCCCCTTCCCCTATGCCATCCCCAGCGAATTCGACGCCCTGCCCCGCCTGCTGGGCCGGGCCACCGTGCTGCTGCGCACCACCAAAGGCGACCTCACCGCCGTGGTGGACGGCTACAACGCCCCCCTCACCGCCGGCGCCTTCGTGGACCTGGTGAAACGGGGCTTCTACGACAACCTGCCCTTCGTGCGGGCCGAAGATTTCTACGTGCTCCAGACCGGCGACCCCAAAGGCGATGCCGACGGCTTCATCGACCCCAAAACGAAGGCCGAGCGGCGGGTGCCCCTGGAGATCCGGGTGGCCGGCAAGGAAGGTCCCTTCTACAACGAAACCTTTGAGGATCTAGGGCTGTTCAAGGCCGAACCGGTTCTCCCCTTCAATGCCAAGGGCACCCTGGGCTGGGCCCACTCCGATGAAGCCCTCGACGACGGCTCTTCCCAGTTCTTCCTTTTCCTCTCGGAGCCCGAGCTCACCCCGGCCGGTCTCAACCTGATCGATGGCCGTTACGCCGCCTTCGGCTACGTGGTGGAGGGCCTGGACGTGCTCAACGAACTCACCGCCGAGGACGGCATCGTGAGCGCCAAGCTGCTGGAAGGAGCCGAGAATCTGCGGGAGCACGCCTGAGGGCTGTGGCCGATCCGCCGGAAACCCTCGCCGACCTGGGGGAATGGGAACTGATCCGGCGGCTGGGGGCCTTCGCTCCCCCGGGCCAGTTCGCCGATGACGCCGCCCTGTTGCCCGCCGGCGAAAACGCTGGCCTGGTGGTAAATACCGACGTGCTGGTGGAGGGGCTACACTTCAGCGAGGCCACCACGGGGCCTGGGGATGTGGGCTGGAGGGCCGCCGCGGCCAACCTCTCCGATCTGGCCGCGATGGGCTGCACCGAGGTGGTGGGACTCACGGTGGGCCTGGTGGCGCCGGCTTCCACAACCTGGGCATGGGTGGAAGGGGTTTACGGCGGCCTGCGGGAGGGCCTGGACACCTACGGCGGGGTGCTGCTGGGGGGTGACTGCAGCGGCGGAGCCCAGCGCATCCTGGCGGTCACGGCGATCGGTCGGCTGGCCAGGGCGGGCCCGGCCAAGCAGGCCTCCTCCGGCCAGAAGCCAGACCATCGCAGCTGGACAGCGATCCGTCGCCGCGACGGCCGCCCGGGCGACCTGCTGGTGTGCACCGGCCCCCACGGCCTGAGCCGACTGGGGCTGGCCGTGCTGCAAGGCGAGTTTCCTGGGGGATCGGCAGCCTCGGTGGCCCCTTCGCACGGCGCAACGGCGGCCGCATCGATCGGTTCAACGCCCGTTCCC
>JBAXOO010000408.1:0-2180 GCA_037133235.1 Cyanobium sp. ELA507 | reverse complement strand
TGCGGGGGCCGTTGCCGGATCGGGGGGGGTGCTCACGCGCCTGGGGAATCGGGGTCGCCAGGACCAGCTAAGCGCCCCGCTAGTCGACGGGCTGCCGCGGGCGAACAGCCCGGCGGTGTCGGGGGCGTCATTCGTCCTGGAACCGCTGGGCAATGGTCCGGAAGGTTTCGCTCTCGGCGTTGAAGGCCTCGACCACGGTGGGATCGAAATGGTTGCCGCTGCCGGCCTGGATCATGGCCACCGCCTGGTCATGGGGGAAGGCTTCTTTGTAGATCCGCTTGGAGATCAGGGCGTCGTAGACGTCGGCCACGGCCATCAGGCGGGCGGGCAGGGGAATGGCTTCGCCGGCCAGGCCCTCGGGGTAGCCGTTGCCATCCCATTTCTCGTGATGGCCGTAGGCGATCTGCCGCGCCACCTCCAGGAAGCTGCTCGGAACATTCAGCAGCCGTTCCGCCGCCGCGATGGTTTCCATGCCGAGGCGGGTGTGGTGCTTCATGATCTCAAATTCGGCGACATCGAGGCGGCCAGGCTTGAGGAGAATGGCATCTGGAATGCCAACTTTTCCGATGTCGTGAAGGGGCGCAGATTTGAACAGAATATCAATAAATTCATCATTCAGGATCGCTGCGAAGCGCGGCTGCCGGCGCAGGTGTTCCGCCAGGGTGCGCACGTAGTTCTGGGTCCGGCGAATGTGCATGCCGGTCTCGTTGTCGCGGGTCTCCGCCATCGAGGCCATCGCCATGATCGTCACGTCCTGCACCATCTGCACCTCGCGGGTGCGGCGCTCCACTTCGGCAACGAGGTGTTCGTTGTAGTGGCGGAGCTGGTCGGAGGTAGTTTTTAGGGTGAGTTGGGTGGCGATACGGGCCTGCAGAATTGGTGGTGAAATGGGCTTGGTGATGTAATCAACGCAGCCACAGCCAAAGCCCTTTTCCTCGTCTTCGATCTGGCTGCGAGCCGTGAGGAAGATCACCGGAATTTCGGCGGTTGCCGGATCTGCCTTGAGTTGGCGGCATACGTCATAGCCGTCCAGTTCCGGCATCATGATGTCGAGCAGAATGAGATCCGGCCGGGGCTCCTGGCGGGCCATCTGCAGGCCGGTCCTGCCGTCGTTGGCCAACAGAACTCGGTAGTGGGGCCGCAGCAGGTTGAAGATCAGCTCAAGGTTTTCGGGGGTGTCGTCGACCACGAGCACCGAGTTCCTGCTGGCTGGGATGGCCGTGGAGGTGGTGCTCACAGGCGCGATCCCCCGGGGGATGGTTGGCGGTTGGCGATGGCTTGCCGGGCCACCACGAGCTCCCGGTGGGCAGCCTCTAGGGCGAACCGTTCCAGGTGGGCGGCCATCGTGGCCACCGCCGCCTCGCCCAGGCTGGTGGCCAGGTCGGGCTGCAGCCGGCGGAATATCTCGAGGGCGTCGCCATCGCCCGCCGCCAGCAAGGTCGCCAGTTGCTCCAGGTCGGCCGGGTCGGGCACCCGTCCTTTGCTGGTTCCGCTCGGTTGAGGGGACGGCTCCAGGGCAGCGGCTTGCAGGCCGCGGATGGTCGCCACGCTTTGGCGCAGGGTGCGATCGAAGTGGGCCAGCGGTTCTTGCCAGGCGCCATCGCTCTGGAGGGCGCGATCAAGCTGGCCCGCGGCCTCCGCCAGCGCCGTAGCGCCGAGGTTGGCCGCCACCCCTTTGACGGTATGGGCGATGCGCTGGGCCTCGAGGGTGTCGTTGGAGTTCAGCGCCTCCTGCACCCGCCTGGAGGCCGAAGCCTGGGTGTTGGCCAGGCTGTTGAGCAGTTGGCGGTGGAGGGCGAGGTTGCCGGCCGTGCGCCGCAGTCCGCCCACTAGGTCAAAGCCGGGCAGTTCGCCGTAGACGGGCGTCGCCGCGGCGGCCAGGGGGGCCTTCTGGCGGGACGGTTCGCCGGGGCGGCCCCAACGCCTCAGGGCCTGGAAAAGAGTGTCGGGCTCGATTGGTTTGGTGAGGTGGTCCTGCATACCCAGCGCCTGGCAGCGATCCCTTTCCTCCACCAGGGCATGGGCGGTCATGGCCAGCACCGGCAGTCGATCCCAGCGGCTGTCCTCCCGAATCCGGCGGGTGGTCTCCCAGCCATCCAGCACCGGCATGTTGAGGTCCATCAAGACCAGATCGAAGGGCAGGAGGCCGTCGCCCGCCGGAACCCCGGGCTGCTCTAAGA
>JBAXOO010000407.1:0-2182 GCA_037133235.1 Cyanobium sp. ELA507 | reverse complement strand
CCGAGAACGGCAAACAGGTGATGGCCCTGGTGGAACTCAAGGCCCGCTTCGACGAAGACAACAACATTCAATGGGCCCGCCAACTGGAGAGCTCCGGCGTGCATGTCGTCTACGGCGTGCTGGGCCTCAAGACCCACACCAAGGTGACCCTGGTGGTGCGGCGTGAGAAGGATCGCCTGCGCAGCTACATGCACATCGGCACCGGCAATTACAACTCCCGCACCTCCAGCCTCTACACCGACCTGGGGCTGCTCACCGCCCGCGAGGACTTCGGCCAGGACCTGGTGGAGCTCTTCAACTACCTCACCGGCTTCTCCAAGCAGCAGAGCTTCCGCCAGCTGCTGGTGGCACCGGTGACCCTGCGACGCGGCATGGAGGAGCTGATCCGCCGCGAAATCCGGCATGCCCGCGAAGGCAGGGGCGGAATGATCCGGGCCAAGATGAATGCCCTGGTGGACCCAGCCATCATCGGGCTTCTCTACGAGGCCTCCGCCGCCGGGGTTCGGATCGAGTTGCTGGTGCGGGGCATGTGCTCCCTGCGGCCCGGCTTGGAAGGGGTGAGCGACAACATTCGGGTGGTCAGCGTGATCGGCCGCTTCCTGGAGCACTCCCGCCTGTTCTGGTTCGGCAATGGCGGCGAGGACGAAATCTTGATTGGCAGCGCCGACTGGATGCCCCGCAATCTGGATCGGCGGGTGGAAGCGGTGGCACCGGTGCAGGATCCCGAGCTGCGGGATCAGCTGATGCAACTGATGCAGCTTTATCTGCACGACAGTGCAGCATGGCATATGCAAAGCGACGGCAATTTTGTGCAGATGCAGCCAGAGAGCGAAGGTCAAGTCACCCAAGCCCTGCTGATGGAACAGTGGCGTGGCGGCCTAAAAAGGTAACCAAAATCACAGGACGCCATGTCCGTGGGGATCGATCAAGGAAATCTTCCAGTTCTCCCTGCCCAATTCGCCGCAGCGGTGCTACATTCCGCCCAAATTCATTCGGAGGCCTGGGGTGATGGGGACACCTCTGCATTCCGCACCGATCGGCGCGCCCGTCCAGGGTGTTTCCGGCGATGCGAATCAGCTTGAATCCAAATCGACGACCAAACGCAAAGCCGCCACAAGCTCGGCTCGATCGGCGGCCCAGCGCTCGGCTGGTCGCCTGAGCGTTGATTCGATCGGCTGGTACCTGGGCACCATTGGCCGGGTACCTCTGCTAACGGCGGCAGAAGAAATCGAACTGGCCCACCATGTGCAAGCCGGTAAGGAGTTGCTGGCCCTTGGCGACGGTGAGCTCAGCGCCCAGCAAAAACGCCGCGTGCGCATGGGGCAGCGGGCCCGCGACCGGATGATGGCCGCCAACCTGCGGCTGGTGGTGAGCGTGGCCAAGAAATACCAGAATCAAGGGCTTGAATTGCTTGATCTGGTTCAGGAAGGGGCCATCGGCCTGGAAAGGGCGGTCGACAAGTTCGATCCCGCCATGGGATACAAATTCTCCACCTATGCCTATTGGTGGATCCGCCAGGGGATGACCCGCGCCATCGACAACAGCGCCCGCACCATCCGGCTGCCGATTCACATCAGCGAAAAGCTCTCGAAGATGCGGCGGATCACTCGCGAGCTCTCCCATCGGCTGGGGCGCCAGCCCAACCGCCTGGAGCTGGCCCATGCCATCGGCACCACGCCGGAGGAACTGGAGCAGCTGATGGCCCAGAGCGCCCCCTGTGCCTCCCTCGATGCCCACGCCCGTGGCGAAGAAGACCGCAGCACGCTGGGTGAACTGATCGCCGATCCGGCCAGTGGCGAGCACTTCGACTCGATGGACCGACACCTGCAGAAAGAGCACCTGGGGACCTGGCTCTCCCAGCTCAACGACCGGGAACAGAAGATCCTCAAGCTCCGCTTCGGCCTGGAGGGCAGCGAACCCCTCACCCTCGCCGAGATCGGTCGCCAGATCAACGTGTCCCGGGAGCGGGTGCGGCAGCTCGAAGCCAAGGCGATCCTGAAGTTGCGGCTGATGAGCAACCTGCAGCAGGCCGCCTGAAAGGCGTGATCAACAGCTGGTGGGTGGGCCAGGGGATTGGGGTGGGCGCCGCGCTCCTGTGGCTCTCGCTCGTGGCGGCCACCGCCCTCACGGTGCGGCAGCGGTGGCCAGGGCACCGGGAATGGAGCCGCAAGGTGGCCCACAT
>JBAXOO010000406.1:0-2198 GCA_037133235.1 Cyanobium sp. ELA507 | reverse complement strand
GGCACCCCCTGGCGCGATCAGCGGCGACGACGGCGCTGCTGAGCCTTGCGCTTGTACTTCTCGACGGGGGTCTCGTGGTGGCGCAGGCGCTTGAGATCGGCAAAGATGCCGGCCTTGGACACCTGGCGCTTGAAGCGACGCAGGGCGGATTCGATCCCTTCGTTTTCGCCGACGGTGACCTGGGTCATGAAACGCTGCGCGGGGGCAAACAGCCGACGAATCTAACAACACAGCCCCCCGGCCCTTCACCCTCCTTTGGGCAACGGCGGTGGAGCCACCGCGGCGGGCTTAGCGGAGCCCCCCTTAGGGGCTGGCGTGGGGACTGGGGCCGGGGGGGCGACCGTTGGAGCAGCTGCAGGGCCCTCCACGGGACCTCCAGCAGCGGCTGGGGCGACGGCTTCGGCCGCCGGCCAGCTGTCGCGGTAGACGTAGACATGGCCGAGGGCCCGGCCGCGGAATTGGCGACGGGCAAGCCGCCAGCCCGGCTCGAATTCGAGCTTCAAGAAGCCCGTGCCGCTGCCCTGGGTGCGGGCCACCACCAGCTCAGGCCCCCCGCCGGAGGTGGGCAGCGCCATCAATTGAGTGTCGTTGGCGGTGTTGATCACGCTGAGGCGGTAGACGGTGGCCAGATCGCGGTCGCCGATCCGCACCGAGAAGCCGTTGGCATCGATGTAGCGACCGCAGATGCCGCTGAAGTCGAACTTGGTGAGCAGGGGGTTGACCACCGCCGGCTTGCCTGGAGCCACCGAGAAGCAAGGGCGGCGGGGATTGATCTGTTCGTAAATGTTGAGCTGGGAGCGGCTACCGCTGCCGATCGGCGCCGACACCAGGATGAAGCGCTGGCCATCGAGTTCGGCCATGCCGAACAGAGAAGGGGCCGACTGGGCCATCACCGGCAAGGGCTGGGCGGCAAGCCCGGCGGCCAGGGCCAGCGGGGCGGCTAAGGCGATCCGGCGGGGGAGAAAACGGGTCAAGGCGAGCGACGCGGCAGGCGGCTGATGGGGGAATCGTATGCAGGGGCGGCCAGGCCATCCAGCCCTGGTGTGCCCTCCTCAGGCCGGCTGCTCAGGCCGGTCGGTTGATCCGGATCGCCAGCAACAACGCCACCACGGTGCCGGGCAGGCAGACCCCCAGGATCGCCCGGGTGGTGGTCACCCCGAGGTCGGGATCGCCGTAGGCCAACTCAAACACCGATCCGGTGGCGGCAATGCCCAGCACGCAGGCCACGCCCAGAAACACCCCTGCCAGCGGTTTCATCGGCATGGCTGCACATGATCACGTTGGAAGCCGTGCAGACGGAGCTCCTCGTTGAGGCTGTGCTCATCGGTGACCCGATCGACAAACAACACCCCCTGGAGGTGGTCCATCTCGTGCTGAATGCAGCGAGCCAGCAGACCATCGGCCTTGATGCGGCGCGGCCGGCCCTGTTCATCGCGGAAGCTCACCTCCACGGTGGAAGGCCGCACCACCTCCAGATACACCTTGGGGATGCTCAGGCAGCCCTCCTCATAGGAATTGAACGAGGCGCTGGCGGCGGTGATCTCGGGGTTGATCAGCACCAGCGGCGGCGTGGCCGCCTCCTCCAGATCCAGGTCGATCACCAGGAGCTGCTTGTGCACCCCCACCTGGGGTGCGGCCAGGCCGATACCGCGGGCCGCATACATGCTGTGGAGCATCGCCCGGGCAAGATCCCGCACCTCCTCATCCACCTTGCTGATCCGCCGCGCCGGAGTGCGCAGCTCCCGAGCGCCGAGGGTATGGATCGCCAGCGGTGGATCCGCCACCGGCTCCTTGGACACATGCACCGTGCGATTGCCCTGGTCGGCAGTACGGGCCATTTGGGCGAAGCTGCGCGCCAAGTGGCAGACCCTGAAACGTTGAAGCAGATTGTAGAAGCCTTAGGCGGAGCAGGTAGGTGGCAGGTCGGGCGCTACGGGGGGCCCTGGCGGCCTCCAAGGTGGTGGGCCAAGCGCCCGGCTGGTCGGAGCCGCGGCTGGCGGGCGGGCGGCTGTTTTGGCTGGAGCGCCGGCCCGCCGAAGGGGGCCGCACCACCCTGCTGAGCCGCCCCCTCGGCGACCTCGATGGCCCTGCGGCCGCTGCGGTGGAGCTCACCCCAGGCGAAGCCGACCTGCGCAGCCGGGTGCACGACTACGGCGGCGGCGTCTATGCCGTGGGCACTGCGGCGAGGGGTACTGGAG
>JBAXOO010000405.1:0-2205 GCA_037133235.1 Cyanobium sp. ELA507 | reverse complement strand
GGTTCATGCCGGTGCCCATGGCGATGCCGCTGCTGGCGGCTGGGGCTCCATGGAAGCGCAGTCCAGGTTGATCAGTCCAGGTGGATGGCGTCGGTTTCGGTGTCGTCGTCGCCGGGGGGAATGGGGCCCCGGTCGGTGCGCTCCTGCTCCAGCCGGTTGAGCAGGCCCAGCACCGTGGTGCCCCGCTCCAGGGCCCGATCGAGCTGGAACACCACCTCCGGTGTGCGCCGCAGCTGCAAGCGGCGGGCCAGCTCCCCCTTCACGAAGGGTGCCGCCGACTGGAGGCCCGCCATCGCCTGGTTGCGGTCGTCGTCGCTGCCGAACACACTCACGAACACCTTGCAGTGCTGTAGGTCGCCGGCCACCTCGACCTGGGTCACGCTGACCATGCCCGACTGCACGCGCTCGTCCTTGATGCCGTTGCGCAGCAGTTCGCTCATCTCGCGGCGGATCAGGGCCGCCACCCGTTCCACCCGTCTTCCTTGAGCCATGGCTAGGCCACTTCCGCCCCGCCCACCATGGCACGCAGCACCAGGGCAAGGGTGAGCAACCCGCTCAGCAGGGCCCCGATCAGCGCCACGGCGGTGACCGGGTTGCTGCGACGCCGGGCCAGGGGTTCGACCACGGAATTGATCACTCCCAGGCTGAAGGCCACCAGATAACGCGGGTAGCGCGTCACGTTGACCAGAAAGTCCCTCATCGGCCTGGCGCCCGAACCATGCAGTGCTGGCTACTCTGCCGCCCAGGGGTGCCGAATCGCCGATCCGCCGAGACCAAGACAGCACCGGCTTCAGCCGCCCGCCGCCAGAAAGCCACCGACGCCATGGATCTGCACCAGTTTCGCCACTCCGCCTTCTGCGAAAAGGTGCGCCTCGTGCTGGCGGTGAAGGGCCTCGATGTCACCTTCGTGGAGGTCACGCCGGGGCTGGGCCAGCTGGGGCTGTTCCGCCTCTCCGGCCAGCGCCAGGTGCCGGTGCTGGTGGATGGGGGTGAGGTGATCGCCGATTCCACCGCCATTGCCCTCCATCTCGAGGCGCGCCATCCCCTGCCGGCCCTCCTGCCCGCCGACCCCCAGGCCCGGGCCCGGGTGCTCCTGCTGGAGGACTGGGCCGACACCGCCCTGGCGGCGGGGGCCCGCCAGGCCCTTTTCCAGGCCGCGGCGGCCGATCCGGTGCTGCGCAACGCCCTGCTGCCGGAGGCGACCCCGGATCCTTTGCGCCGCCTGGTGGGCGCCCTGCCCGCTGGCGTGATGGCGCCGATGGGCGAGGCCGTGGGCGACCTGATGGCCCCCAGCGAGGCCCGCCAGCTGCGCCGCAACCTGGAGCAGCTCACCGTGCTGGTGAGCGAGCGTCCCTACCTGGAGGGGGATCGCCTCAGCCTGGCCGATCTGGCGGTGGTGGCCCAGCTTTCCCTGCTGCTCTTCCCGGCCTCCGCCGGCGCCCCCCTGGCGGGCCGGGGGGTGGAGGGCATGGCCGATCACCCCCTGCTGGCGCCGTTGTTTGGCTGGCGGGATCGGATCCTGGCGGAAGTGCACCACAGCTAAGGCCGCCACCAGCCCGGCGCAGCGGCCAGGATGGGGGCCCGAGCGCCAACCGATGTCTGATCCGCTGCTGCGGGAGCTCGATCACTACGTGGTGCTGGAGCCTGGTGCTGAAGAGCGGATCCTCACCAAGGCCGAAACCCTCACCTGGCTGGAGGGTCACCTGGCGGGCCTGGCCACCCCCCCGGCCGACCTGGAGACCCTGGCGGATCCGGCCCAGCGGGCCCTGCGGCTGCTGGAAACAGCCTGTGAACTGGATCTGGCGCCGGGTTTTCGCATCCTGTGGTTTGCGGTGC
This sequence comes from Cyanobium sp. ELA507, assembly GCA_037133235.1. Lineage (GTDB taxonomy): Bacteria > Cyanobacteriota > Cyanobacteriia > PCC-6307 > Cyanobiaceae > Cyanobium. The sequence continues at coordinate 369 of JBAXOO010000405.1, read as the reverse complement.
GGCTGGAGCCGCCGGATCGCGGCGCCTGAGGGATCCGGCTGCCGAGCAGTCGGCCTTTTGGGGGCGGCCCGTCAGTTGAGGGAGGGGGTGATGCGGCCTTCCCCGTCCACCAGGGTGATGGGGTCGGCGGGCGCTCGGGTGGCTTCCCGCAGGATCGCGGGCAGGCCTTCAAGCACCTGCAGGGCCACCGCCTCAGGAGGGGCACCGTCCTGGTGGATGTGGAGGTCGGCCTGGGCGTAGAGGGGGCGCCGCGCCTCCAGCAGGGTGGACAGGCGGGCGGCGGGGTCGGCTTCGCTCAGGAGCGGCCGGGGGGTTGGATCCGCCCGCAGCCGCGCCAGCAGCAGCGTTTCGGGGGCATCCAGCCACACC
>JBAXOO010000404.1:0-2210 GCA_037133235.1 Cyanobium sp. ELA507 | reverse complement strand
TTGTGGGCCCCATCCAGCAGCAGGGGATGGCCGCGGAAGTGCCGCAACTCCAGCCGCCCTGGCCAGCGGGCCGCGGCCAGGCCAGCCTGGATCGCGGCCGTTTCGAGGGGAAGCCCCGGGCGAGGCCAGGCTCCCTCCCACAGCGCCTCGGCCATGGCTACCGCCACGGCGGCGTTGTGGCGTTGGAAGGAGCCGGCCAGCCCGAGCTCTGGGCCCCCCTCATCAACGGGGGGCAAAGGCCCCACCCAGCGCAGTTCCGCCCCCAGCCGTTGTGCCTCCGCCTCCAGCACCCGGGCGGCCTCGGGCGGCTGGGCCGCGCTGATCGCCACGACCCCGGCGGCGAGCACACCGGCCTTTTCGCGGGCGATGCTGGCCAGGTCGGGCCCCAGGTGCTCGCAGTGGTCGAGGCCGATCGCACCAAAACCCACCACCGGCCGGTGGGGATGGGCGGTGGTGGCATCGAGCCGGCCCCCCAGCCCCACTTCCAGCACCGTGAGGTCGAGGTCGGCGGTGGCGAAGCGATCGAAGGCCGCCGCGGTCAACAGCTCAAAGGGGGTGAGATCGTGCCTCTGAGCGATCGGCCGCCACCGGGCCAGGTCGGCCCGCAGGGTGGCCGGGTCGATCCAGTGCTCGTCGAGGCTGATCCGCTCGCACCAGCTCACCAGGTGGGGGGAGCGATAGGCGCCACATCTCAGTCCGGCAGCCCGCAGGATCGCCTCCAGAAAGGTGGTGATCGATCCCTTGCCATTGGTGCCGGCCACCTGCACGGCGGCGAAGCGACGTTCCGGATGGCCCCCCTCCGCCAGAGCCCGAACCAGGCGTTCCAGGCCAAGGTCTACCCCCCGTTTGGCGAAGGGCTCGAGCAGGTCGCCCAGGTCGACCGGCTCGGGCAGGCTGGCGGGCATGGCCGTTAGGTGAGGGTTTGGAGGGCCCGTTCGAGCCGCTTCACGGCCTTGCGCAGGTGCTTCGGACGGATCACCAGCGGGGGGACGAACCGCACCACCCGCGGACCGGCGGGGACGAGCAGCAGGCCTTCGGCCATGGCGGCCTTGACGATCTCAGGGGCGGTGGGAGCGTCTTCGTGGAGCACCAATCCCTGCAGCAGGCCCCAGCCCCGGCTCCCCTCCAGCAGGGTGGGATGGCGCTCCACCAGCGCCCCCAACAGCTCTTGCAGCAGCTGGGCCATAGCCTTCACGTGGTCCAGCAGGTGTCGCCGTTCGATCTCCTGGATCACGGTGAGGCCGGCCCTGCAGGCGAAGGGGTTGCCGCCGAAGGTGCTGGCATGTTCGCCGGCCTTGAGGTGGTCGGCACTGGCCTTCACGGCCAGGGCACCGATGGGGATTCCGCCGCCAAGGCCCTTGGCCAGGGTGAAGGCATCGGGTTCGATCCCGAGGTGCTCGTGGCCCCACCAGCGCCCACTGCGGCCCATCCCCACCTGCACCTCATCGAGGATCAGCAGGATGTTGCGCTCGTCGCAGAGCTGGCGAACCCGCTGGAAGAAGGCCGGATCGCCAGGGTTGACGCCGCCTTCGCCCTGGAGCGGCTCCAGCAGCACCGCCGCCACCCTGGGGCCATCGGCCTCACACTCGGCCAGCAGGGACTCAAAGGCAGCGGTGTCGTTGTAAGGGAAGTAGCGGAAGCCCTCCACCATTGGCTCGAATCCCTGGTGGTATTTCGGCTGGCCGGTGGCGGTGACCGCGGCCAGGGTGCGGCCGTGGAAGCTGGCCTCGGCCGTGAGGATGAGGGGGTGGGCAATGCCCCGCACCCCGTGGCCGTGTTTGCGGGCGAGCTTGATCGCCGCCTCGTTGGCCTCGGCGCCGGAATTGCAGAAGAAAACCTTGTCGGCGCAACTGCGCGCCGTGATCGCCTGGGCGAGGGCCTCCTGCTCCGGGATCCGGTACAGGTTCGAGACGTGCTGAAGGGTGCCGAGTTGGTGGCAGAGGTTGCGGCGGAGCACGGGATCGCTGTGACCCAGGGTGCAGACGGCGATGCCGGCCACGCAGTCGAGGTAGCGCTGGCCCTCGCTATCCCAAACCCACACCCCCTTCCCCCGCACCAGGCTGAGGGGGAAGCGGGCGTAGGTGTCCATCACCGCCGAGGCGGGTGGTTTGAGGGGATCAGGCTTTGGGGCAAGGCCCTGGAACCCTTCTGTCGCGATGGGAGCGGTGGGACTCGAACCCACAAACCCGAAGGCGCTCGATTTTGAGTCG
>JBAXOO010000403.1:0-2218 GCA_037133235.1 Cyanobium sp. ELA507 | reverse complement strand
GGGACAACGGCGGTTGGTTCCTCAACGAAAACAAGACCAAATGCGTAGTTGACAGCCCCGAGGCGATTGAGGCCCTGAAGTGGGCGGCCGACCTGGTCATCAAGGAGAAGGTGCAGCCGATGGCGGCCGAGATGATCCAGGGTGGCACCTCGGCCATGTTCTACGCCAACCGCGCGGCCATGGCGCAGAAGGGTACCTGGTGGGCGATTGACCTGAAAGCCCAGAAGGGCCTCAGGTGGAACGTAGCGCCGATGCCCAAGGGGAAAGCCGGTGCCTTCGCGCGCAACCCATGCGATGCCTGGGGCATCTGGACCGGATCGCCGAATAAGGAAGCCGCCTGGAAGTTCATCGAGTTTCTGAGCACCGATGACTCGCTGACCACGCTGACGAACACCGGCTTTTCGGTCAGTAACAAGAAGATCATGGCCAACGTCTTCGCCAAACAGGAACCGAAAGATGTAGATTGGACCGTCTTCAGCGATATGCTCGACGGGCACGTGCGCCAGCATCCGGATACGGCCATCTACCAACAGATGAATGATATAGTCACCCCGTTGTGGGATAAGGTACTGGAAGGCAAGATGACGGTGGAGGAGTACACCAAGACCGTCGCCGACAGCACCAACAAGCTACTGAAGGACTGTCAAGGCCAGGGCGAGTGCCCGACGATCTGATGACAACGGCACAGTTGGCTTGATCATACCCAGGGGTAAGCCGCATGCCTGCCCCCACCCGCATGCACGTTGGGGCAGGTACGCTACCTGCCCCAACAGCCGGCAACCAAGTTGAGTAGGAGGTGCATATGGTTTCAGCGACACCCGCCCGGCGACGGTGGCGGCGAGGGCCAAACTGGCGCGACCAGCTCGATGGCTGGCTTTTTGTATTGCCCTGGCTAGTTGGGTTCATCGGACTGATTGCCGGACCAATGCTGCTCTCAGCGGCCATGAGCTTCACGGAGTGGAAGATCCTCAAACCACCGGTGTTCATCGGCCTGGGCAACTTCGTCGCGATGTTTAAGGACAAGATCTTCTGGCTCTCGCTCTATAACACGGCGTATTATACTTTCCTGGGCGTGCCGATCTACCTGGTGGCCTCGTTGCTCACCGCGCTGCTGCTCAACCGCGGCTCCAAAAGTATGCCGATCTACCGCACCATCTACTTCATGCCATCCCTTACCCCGGCCGTGGCCAACGCGTTGTTGTGGGTCTGGATCTTTCACCCCGACTTCGGTCTGGCCAACGTGGCCCTTTACAAACTGGGACTGCCGGCGCAGAAATGGCTTTTCGACGCCGGGCTGGCTAAAGGCTGTCTGATCTTCATGGGACTGTGGGGCATCGGCCAGACGGTCGTTATCTTCCTAGCCGGCCTGCAGGGCGTGCCGGTGGAGCTCCATGAGGCCGCCGCTATTGACGGCGACAGCAACCAGCAGCGCTTCTGGCGCCTTACCTTGCCGATGCTCAGCCCCACCATTTTCTTCAACCTGGTGATCGGCATGATCAGCTCGTTCCAGGTCTTCGCCACGGCTTTCATCGCCACCAACGGCGGGCCGGAGGACGCAACCCTGTTCTATCTGCTCTATCTATACCGGAATGCGTTCCAGTACTTCAAGATGGGCTATGCTTCGGCGCTGGCCTGGGCACTGTGTGCCATCATCATGTTCTTCACCTGGGTGCAGTTCAGGGTGGCTCGCCGACTGGTCTACTACGAAGGCGAGGAGACACGCTGATGCAAAGCCCTACCGCCATCACATCCCAAGCCACTCAGGCCGCCGCTACGCGGGCCAAGCAACAGGCGCGCCTGCGTAAGGTCGGCGGCAATATCCTGTCACACGTGGTACTGATCGTCGGCGCCTGCATCATGCTGGTGCCGCTGGCATGGATGCTATCAACGGCCTTCAAGCCGCGCGAACAGATCTGGATCTACCCTCCGGTCTGGATACCAAGCCCTATCGCCTTTGGCAACTTCAAGGAAGCCATAGATCTGTTGCCCGTGCCCTTCGCGCGCGTTGTTCTCAACACGCTGTTTGTAACCCTGCTGGCTACCATGGGCACAGTCTTCAGCTCTACGTTGGCTGCCTATGCTTTCGGCCGCCTGCGGTTCTGGGGACGCGATGTGCTGTTCAACCTGGTGCTGGCCACGATGATGTTGCCCGGCGCGACCACCATGATCCCGACCTTCCTGATCTTCCGCTACCTGGGCTGGCTGGATACCTTTGCAC
>JBAXOO010000402.1:0-2218 GCA_037133235.1 Cyanobium sp. ELA507 | reverse complement strand
GGCGAGCAGCACCGGCACGGAACAGCGCAGGCCCTGATCCAGCAACGCCCCGCAGAGCAGCCTCCCGCCGGTGCCGGCTAAGGCGGCCAGGGCCAGGCCCGCGGTGATTTGGGTGGCGGAGAAGGCTCCCTGGTGAAACACCAGGGGGGTGAGATAGAGGACGCCACCGGCCCCCAGCGCGGCGATCAGGCGCACAACCGCCACTTCCCGCAGCGGCGCGGGAAACTGGGACAACCAGGATTCCGATCCGGATGGCCCCTGCGGCTGCTCCACCACGCTCTCACCGCTTCGGGGCCCTCGCCGCCAGTCTGCTGATCGGTGTGTGCTGGGGCCCGTTGGCGGCTGGACGGCCGGCCGGCGCCGCGGAGTTGCTGGAGATGCGGCTGGAGGGTCTGGAGATCCCCATCCACCTCGACCAGCTGGAGGCCTGGAACTCGCAGGCCGGCGCCAGGATCCCCTCCGACAACGACCTCACCCCCTGGCTGGGGCTGCTGGATCCCGTCAGCCGGGCCGATCTGCGCCGGATGCTGACGGCGCCGCTGCTGCGGGAGCGAAGTTTCGGCCGCCAGTTGCTCGACACCTGGGCCGGCGGCCAGCTGATGGGGGAACTGGGTACCTTGCTCACCACCACGGAGGGCCGCAGCAGCACCCCGATGCTGCAGCTCACCCTGCGCCGGCTACTGGAGCAGCACCGCGATGTTTCGCTGCTGGATGTGCTCAAGGCGATGCCGGAGCGGCAGCTCAACCTCGAGCTCGATGGTCTGATCGGCCTGGCCCAGCGCTGGCGCAGCCAGCTGGTCCGCCAGCAGCGTGCCTTCCAGGCCTTGCAAAGCCTGCCCCTGCCACGCACCAAGGGAACCGGCAGCCCGGAGGACGGTCCGGCGATCCGCGCCCAGCTGATGCGCCTGGCCGTGGTGGGCCGCCCCGAGGGGCTGCCCCTGCGGATCTGGACCCCAGCAGCTGGCGCCACCGATCTCCCGGCCAAGCCGTGGGTGTTGATGATGCCCGGCCTGGGGGGCAACGCCCACCAACTGGGCTGGCTGGCGGGGGCGATGGCCCGGCGGGGCTGGCCGGTGGTGGTGGTGCAGCACCCTGGCAGCGACAGCCAGGCCATGCGGGCTGCCCTGGTGGGTCAACGACCACCGCCCGGGGCCGAAAGCCTGGCCCGCCGCCTGGCCGATGCCGAGGCGGTGATCGCCGCCCAGCGGCAGGGCCGGCTGCCGGTGCAGGGGCAGGGGGTGGTGTTGGCGGGCCACTCCCTCGGCGGGCTCACCGCCCTGTTGGCGGCGGGGGTGCCCCCAACCCCGGGCCTGAAATCCCGCTGCCGCTCCGCCCTGGAACGGCTGCCGATCAGCAATCCCTCCCGCCTGCTCCAGTGCGAGCTCAGCGCCAGGGCCATGCCCCACACCCCGCCCCGGCCGGCCGACCTGAGGGCCGTGGTGCTGTTCAACGGCTTTGGCAGCCTGCTCTGGCCCGACAACGGCCTGGCGGCGCTGCCGGTGCCGCTGTTGGTGGTGGGGGGAAGCCTCGACCTGATCACACCTCCGCTGGATGAGCAGCTGGCCCTCTTCCTGCCGGCGGTGGACCGCCGCAGCCGCCTGGTGGTGGTGGATGGGGGGAGCCATTTTTCACCGGTGCGGATGGCCGAGCGCGACGACGTGCTGCTGCGGCTCGGCCGGGAGCTGGTGGGGGTGGATCCCCTGCGGGTGCAGGGGGTGCTGCTCAGCCTCACCAGCGGCTTCCTCGACTCCCTGGAACCGGCGGGTTCCACCGGGATCGCCGCGGACCCCCTACCGGCCCAGCGGCGGCTGCAGGATGGCATCACGGCCTACGTGCTTGATCCGGCGGCGGCCCGTCGCTGGCGAGCAGGGTTGTGAGGGCAGGGATGGAAGCGGAGGTATTGGAGAGGAGGCAGCTGGCAGGCCTCAGAAGCGCACCCGCGGATCGAGCAGGGCCACCAGGATGTCAACCGCCACGGTGACCATCACCACCAGGGCCGCCACCACCACCACAATGCCTTGCACCACGGGGTAATCCCGCTGGGCGATCGCCTCCTGCAGGCGGTAGGCGATGCCCGGCCACGAGTAGGTGACCTCGATCAGCAGGGCACCGCCGATCAGGGAGGCCACCGTGATGCCGGTGATCGTGAGCACCGGCAGCAGGGCATTGGGCAGGGCGTGGCGCAGCACCACCCGGGTTTCGCTGAGGCCGCGGCTGC
>JBAXOO010000401.1:0-2219 GCA_037133235.1 Cyanobium sp. ELA507 | reverse complement strand
GCGGCATTGAGGTGATCGCCACCGACCAGGGCTCAACCCTGCGGGTGGGCACCACCGCGATGCCTTGAACGCCCCACGATGGCGCTGAATCCATTAACAACACCAGCTACCGCCAGCCCCGTTCCGTCGGTGACCAGGCGGTGCTGGCCCGCCTCTCGAGGTTGGATCGCTACCTGCCGGTGTGGATCCTGCTGGCGATGGCTGCAGGCCTGCTGCTGGGCCGCCAGTTTCCCGCCATTCAGGGGATTCTCGATGCCGTGAAGGTGGGACGCACCTCGTTGCCGATTGCCCTGGGGCTGTTGCTGATGATGTATCCGGTGCTGGCGAAGGTGCGCTACGAGGAGATGGGCGCGCTGGTGGGCGATCGGCGCCTGCTCAGCCTGGCCCTGCCGTTGGTATGGGGGCTGGGACCGGGGTTGATGGTGGCCCTGGCCTGGCTGTTGCTGCCCGCCCAGCCCGAATTTCGCACCGGGTTGATCCTGATCGGCCTGGCCCCCTGCATCGCCATGGTGCTGATCTGGATTGATCTGGCCCAGGGGGATCGGGAGACGGCGGCCATGCTGGTGGCGATCAATTCGATCGTGCAGGTCTTCGCCTATGCCTTGCTCGCCAACTTCTACCTCAAGCTGTTGCCCTCCTGGCTGGGGCTGCCCAGCCAGGAGGTGAGCATTGCCATGGGCGAGATCGCCCGGGCAGTGCTGTTGTTCCTGGGGTTGCCGCTTCTGGCGGGCTACCTGACCCGGCGCATCGGCCTGCAGTGGAAGGGCCGCCGCTGGTACGAGCAGCGCTTCCTGCCAAGGATCAGCCCCTTGGCGCTCTACGGACTGCTATTCACGATCGTGGTGATGTTTGCTCTGCAGGGCCAGTCGATCACCGCCGATCCGCTCACGGTGGCCCGGGTGGCGCTGCCGCTGCTGCTCTACTTCCTGATCATGTGGAGCGTGGCCTTCCTGCTGGGCCATCGCAGCGGCCTGGGCTACCCGCAAACGGCCACCCTGGCCTTCACCGCCGCCGGCAACAACTTTGAACTGGCCATCGCCGTGGGCGTGAGTGTCTGGGGCGTGGACTCCCGCCAGGCCCTGGCCGGGGTGATCGGCCCCCTGATCGAGGTGCCTGTTCTGGTGGCCTTGGTTTATGTGTCGCTTTGGCTGCGCCGCTGCTTTAGGGCCAGGCCGGGGTTCGGAAGGCGGTGACCCGTTCAGGGCTTCCCCGTAAACTCCAGAAGCTGGGCGGCGGTGCCTGGGGCAATCGGTAACCCCGCGGGATTCAACAGACCCAGCTGGGCGAGTAACCCTGCTTGATCCCAATAGATGTGCTCGTAGGCCACCTTGCCGTCACGCACGCCAACGATCACCACCAAGGCCATCTCGACCCGACGGCCCGTGGGGGCCACCCCGGGGAGCAGGTGGCCGATGGGCTGGCTGTGGGTGAAACGAATCACCATTTCATCCACCAGCCGCTCACCATCCACCGTGCGCGAGATTGGAATGAACTCCACATCGGGCGGGAAGAATTGCCCGATCAGATGGGTGGCATAAAAACCCCTCACGCCCTCGGCCCCCTGGCCGCCGGTTCCCGAGCCCAGGTTGATGAGATGGGGGTCGTCCACCATCGTGGCCATGGTGGATTCAAGATCGGCAGCGATCTCGGCTTTCATGTGCGCTTCAAACAGCGCGGCAGCTGGGGCGATTTCGGCAGCCATGGGAATAAAACAGAACGCTCAGCTTACTTTGGTGGCCGCTGAAACCGGCACCGAGTTGGGGGATGGAGATCGATCAGGCGAACCAGGAAGGCCTCCGTGATCTGCCGTGCAGCACCATTTGCTGCCATAGAATTACACGATTCGCTAACAAGCGGGTGACGGCATGATGGGAGCTCTAACGAATATTGAAATGATCAGCATTGACGTCGCCGCTCTTTGCCTCCATCGTTTGACCACGCCGAGGGCGGATCGTCGTTCGTTTTCCCTGTAGGGATCTGATCAACGCTGCTCCCTGTCCTCCGAGAGCTGGCTGAGGTGACCGGTAACGAGCTGCTGGAGCGGCTCGACGCCCAAGAGCCATATCGCTTGCTGGTGTGCACTTTGCGGCATCCTGCCCTTCTTGTTGCCCGGCGCCGCCACCTGGGCGCGGTTGGGCCGTGCTCGCGGCCGCCGGGGTTATGGCCTTCCCCTTCCAGGCGCCTGGCCGGTGTGATCCAACCAACATGGCCGGCGCAAC
>JBAXOO010000400.1:0-2226 GCA_037133235.1 Cyanobium sp. ELA507 | reverse complement strand
TCGATGTGCTGGTGCACTGCCTGGCCTTCGCCGGCAAGGAGGAGCTGATCGGCGATTACTCCGCGATCAGCCCCGAGGGCTTCGGCCGGGCCCTTGAGGTGAGCGCCTACTCCCTGGCGCCCCTCTGCCGCTTCGCCAAGCCCCTCTTTACCGACGGGGCGAGCGTGATCACCCTCAGCTACCTCGGCGCCGAGCGGGCCATCCCCAACTACAACGTGATGGGCGTGGCCAAGGCGGCCCTGGAGGCCTCGGTGCGCTACCTCGCCGCCGAGCTGGGCCCCGAGAAGAATGTGCGCGTCAACGCGATCAGCGCCGGCCCGATCCGCACCCTGGCCAGCTCCGCCATCGGCGGCATCCTCGACATGATCCACAACGTGGAAGAAAAGGCCCCCCTGCGCCGCACCGTGACCCAGGAGGAGGTGGGCTCCGCCGCCGCCTTCCTGGCCAGCCCCCTGGCTTCGGGCATCACCGGCCAGGTGATCTATGTGGATGCGGGGTATTGCATTACGGGGATGTGAGCTCAGCGCCTGAGGGTCAGGGCCAGCGCCGGCAACACCAACACCGACAGCAGGCTGCCGCCCACCAGTGCCGCCTCCACTTGGGGTGACATCAGGCCGGCCTGCACCTCCAGAAAGCCCACCACGATCGGCAGATTCAGCGACTGGGACACCAACAGGCAGAAGCGCAGCCGTTGGCGGCGATCGGGCAAGGCGCGGCTGTAGAGCAGGAACTGCGGCAACCCCCGAATCACCACAATTCCCACCAAGCAGAGCAGCGGTCCCCAGGGATGGGCCGCAACGGACGCCAGATCCAGACGCGACCCAGCCACCACAAAAAACAGGGGGACAAACAAGCCGTAGGAGGAAGCCTCCAGATGCTTCAGAGCCTCCGAGGTCTGGGGGTCGACGATGAAGCGGCGCATCACCAGCCCCGCCAAAATCGCCCCCATCAGGATGTCGACCCCCAACACCTTGGAAAGGGCGATCAGCCCGACGATCAATAAATAGAGAAGTTGCAGCGGCGTCGCCGGGGCAGCGCCCGCCACGAATCTCAACCAGGCCCAGGCTCTGTGGCCTGAGATCTGCCCAGGCACGGTGGCCAGCAGCAAGGCCACCAAGGCCACCAGACCCACGCTCAATACCGTGGTGCGGGGATCGGCGGAGCCCAGCAGTAGGGCCACCGCCAGCACGGGTCCCAGTTGTCCCCAGGTGCCCGCACTGAGCAGCAGGCGCCCCAGTGGGGACTCCAACTCCCCCGACTCCCTCAGGATCACCACCAGGGTGGACAGGGCCGTGAAGCTGAGAGCCACCACGAGGGCCAGGGGCCGCAGGCCATCACCGAGGGGCAACAGGGCCGCCAGGAGGGTCCCGATGCCGAGCGTGGCCAGCCAACCCAGGAACCCCAGCCGACCGGCCGTGTCCCCGAGGGTCTTCTGGTCGATGGTGAGGCCGATCAGAGCGAAGATCAGCCCCAGGCCGATCTTGGAGAACAGATCGATGGCCGCATTGGGCTGGAGCCAGCCCAGGCCCGACGGCCCCACGGCGATGCCCCCGAGCATCAGGAGCGCCACGGTGGGGACCCGCCCTTGGAAGGGCCTGGCCAGAAACGGCACCAGAGCGACCACGGTCACCACCGCCAACAGCCCCTGCAAGCCAGTTGTCACGGGGTTCCCAGCGCGATCGGCGAAACGTTAGGCCTCACTGCCCTGGGGAGCTGCCACGGAACCCAACCCCGGGGGCCAGCAGTCAGAGGAAGTTACGGGCGCCACCTGTCAGCATGGGGCATGTAAGGAAGGGCGTTCCGCAGTCATGCGCACCGGCACGATCCACCGCGTCACCGGCGAAACCGACGTGCGGGTGACCCTGGGCCTCGATGGCAGCGGCACCTGCCAGGTGGCCACCGGGGTGCCCTTCCTCGACCACATGCTCCACCAGATCAGCAGCCACGGCCTGATCGACCTGGAGATCCAGGCCACGGGCGACACCCACATCGACGACCACCACACCAACGAGGACGTGGGCATCGCCGTGGGCCAGGCCCTCTCCAAGGCCCTGGGCGACCGCCGCGGCATCCACCGCTTCGGGCACTTCGTGGCGCCCCTTGATGAGGCCCTGGTGCAGGTGGCCCTCGACTGCTCCGGCCGGCCCCACCTCTCCTATGGCCTCACGATCCCGGCCCAGAAGATCGGCAGCTACGACACCGAGCTGGTCAAGGAGTTCTTCGTGG
>JBAXOO010000399.1:0-2236 GCA_037133235.1 Cyanobium sp. ELA507 | reverse complement strand
GGCCTGGGTACGGCCCTGCCCCCCCAGCGCATTGCCCAGGCTGACGCCTCGGCCATCGCCACCGAGGTGGCCCTGTCCCACCAGGCTCCCTCCCCGTCCCAGCGCCGGCTGCTCGACACCCTCCATCGCCGCTCCGGGGTGGCCACCCGCCACAGCGTGCTGCTGGAGCCCCAGGCCCCAGGCACGGCCAAGGACACCGCCAGCCGCCAGACCTTCTTTGGGCCCAGCAGCCCCGGCACCGGGGAGCGCATGCGTCGTTATGTCGAAGAGGCGCCGCCCCTGGCCCTACGGGCCGTTCGCGCCGCCCTGGAGCAGGCCCAGTTGCCCGTTGAACGGATCACCCACCTGATCACGGTGTCCTGCACCGGCTTCAGTGCCCCCGGCGTTGATCTGGCCCTGATGGCCGCCTTGCCCTTGTCCGCCGGCGTGGCCCGCACCCACGTGGGCTTCATGGGCTGCCATGCCGCCCTTAATGGTCTACGGGTGGCGGCCGGCTTCACCGGCGCCGATCCGTCGGCCTGCGTGTTGCTCTGCGCCGTTGAGCTCTGCACGTTGCACCTGCAGTACGGCTGGGATGCGGAGCGGATTGTGGCCAATTCCCTTTTCGCCGATGGCGCCGCTGCCCTGGTGGCCTGCGGGGAGGTCCGGGCGGCAGAGGCGCCGGCCGGACCTCCGCTGCGGCGACTGATTGCGAGTGGTTCGCTGCTGGTGCCCGCCAGTGCTGGGGCGATGTCGTGGGGGATCGAGGACCACGGTTTTGCCATGACTCTCTCTCCCCAGGTGCCGGACCTGATCGCGGCCCATCTGCGGCCCTGGCTGGAGGGGTGGCTGGTGGCCCATCAGTTGACGCTGGCGTCCATCGGCTCCTGGGCCGTGCACCCCGGCGGCCCCCGCATCCTCTCGGCTGTGACAGAAGCCCTGGGGTTGGACCCCGCCCTGATTGAGCCGTCGCGGTCAGTGCTGCGTGACTACGGCAACATGTCCTCGCCGACCCTGCTGTTCATTCTTGAACGGTTGCGCAGCAGCGGCGCCTCCAGCCCCTGTCTGGCGATGGCCTTCGGTCCGGGGCTGTGCGTGGAGGTGGCGCTGCTGGCGTGAAGGGTTGGGCATCCCTGGGTCTAAGGCGCCGCCAGCGGTGATTCCTGGAACGGCCACACCCGCGGCAGCTGGGGTGGGCTCAGCCCCCGCGCGCAGCGGATCCGCGCCCAGATCCGGGTGAACCAATAACGGGCCGCCTGGGTGGAGGGGCCCCGGTAGCGGGCCACCAGCCCCCGCTCCAGCCTGCCGCAGGCCATCTCCCCCTCCAGCCCGGCCCGATCGGCGCGGCAGAGGGCCAGCAGCGCCTCGCCCACCGGTTCCGGAGCGGCCCAAACCAGGCTGGCGAACACCGGCTCGCCTCCAAGGCCGTGGGGACTGGCCAGGGTCTCCCCACCCAGCTCCAGCCGGTCCACAAGCTCCCAGCTTCCCTGCCGACGGATCTCCAGCCGGGAGCGCCAACGGCCGGCCCCCAGGGTTTCGCCATCGGCGCTGCGCCCCAGCCGTACCACCTCCGCCCCTAGCCAGCTGGCCCCCGCCGCCAGCTCCACCCGGCAGTCCTGCTCGAACAGCGCCCCTTCAAACAGCACCAGCTCCTGGGGCAGCCATTCCAGATCAGCGTTTTCGGCCAACTCGAAGGTCAGCCCCTGCTGGGCCCAGGCTCCGGCGGGGCTGCGGCGAGAGCGGCCAATGGAGCCATACACCTTCTGGGCCGCCACGCTGGTGATCAGAGCCCGGCTCCCCGGTTCGAGCTGGGCCGTGATGCTGAGCCGGTCGCCGCCCACCAGGCCGCCGGCGGTGTGGAGCAGGGGCAGCTGGCAGCGGCCTTCCGCTTCCCCAAAGCCGCGTTGCACCTTCAGGGGCGCGCTGGCGCCGCCTTGGTGGCGGGTTGCGCCCTGCCCGTCCAGGTAGAAGCGCAGCTGGGCCTGGCCGTGCCATGGGGCGGTGCTGCCGGGTTCGTCGCTTGCGGCATGGCTCGGGTTGATCGGGGTCTGCTCCATTGCGTCCGGCGCCATCGGGGTTGGGATGCTGGCGGATTGGCCTGGATTTCGGCCCCTTCGGTGCCCCGGGACGCCACACTTTGGATGGTCACGTTGCCGGGAGCCTGCCGCGGTGCCTGAGTCTGAACCCGCTGCGCTGATCCTCAGCCGGCGTCTGGCGGCCCCCCCCGACCCGGGCTCTGGCACCCCCTTTCTGCGCC
>JBAXOO010000398.1:0-2243 GCA_037133235.1 Cyanobium sp. ELA507 | reverse complement strand
TGGCCGGGAAGCACTTCATCATGTCGCGGATGCGGAAGCTCACCCGCCGGTGCATCTGCACCTCCTGCTCAAAATCGCGCAGCTGGAAAATAGTGGGCAGCTCCCCCCAGATCAGCAGGTAGGCCGTTTCCAGGAAGCTGCTGTTGGAGGCCAGCTGGTTGATCGGAAAACCGCGATAGGTGAGCACGCCACGGCTGCCGTCGATGTCGCAGATCGCCGACTGGGTGGCTGGCACCCCCTCCAGGCCGGGACGAAAGACGGGAGTGCTGGCAGCACTGGCCAGCTGGGCAGCCGGCTCCGGCACTGCCGTCTGCGCCGGGCCCATGGCCGCACCGGTATCGGCTGCCCCTGAGGGGCTCGCTGTTTCAGGGGTGATTTTTGCCGCCATCGCGATCGGGTCCGATTTGGCGAACCTAGATGGCGACGTCAAGCCCACGCCGTAGCGCTGGCTGCCACCTGAGCGATCTCAGCCGAGCAGGCTGCGGGGGCTGAGCAGCAGCCGCAGCCTGGCGCTGCCGGGCGTGGGACCAGCCGGCAGGGCCAGCAGGGCCAGGCCCGCCTTGCGCAGCTCGATCGCCCCCGGGGTGGCTCCGAGCAGGCGAGCAGCCAGCAGCCCCAGGTCGGGCTCATGCCCCACCAGCAGCAGCCGGCGCCGCTGGGGCGACAGCGCATCGCTGCCGGGCCGGGTCGTGGCCAGAGCGGCCAGGGCCGTGACCAGCAGCGGCAGGGGATCGTGACCGGGCTCGAGGGTCTCGCTCAGTTCAAGGGTTGGCGCCAGGCCGACGGATCTGGCGATCTCCGCCGTCTGGCGGGCCCGGGTGAGGGGGCTCGAGAGCAGCTGATCGGCCACCAGACCCAGCGCCAGGGCCCGCTCCAGCACCGCCCTGGTGCGCTGGCGGCCCTTGTCGGTCAGCGCCCGGGTGCGATCCGGACGCTCCGGGCTGCGCTCCTCGGCGATGCCATGGCGCAGCAACAGCAGTTCGATCGGTGCCATCGCGGTGAAAGCCAGCTCGGTGGGTGCCATCAGGGATCAAAGCTGAGTCGGGCCTGGAGGTGAACGGTGCGGCCCTTCGGCTCGAGCGCCAGGGCCAGCCCCCGCACCGACCCGTCCAGCCCGCCCCCAGCCAGGGCCGAGAGCATCTGCCAGGGCTGCCAGGAGCGCAGCAACTCCCGGGTGGGCGCCTCGATCAAGGCCCACTGCAGGGGGGCTTCGGCGTGGTCGAGGGCCAACAGCGCCGCCTGCAGCTGCTGGCTGCCGCGGCCGCCGGCGGGCTGATCGAGCACGGCCAGGTTGCGGCCCCACCAGGCCAGGGGGCCGTTGACCAGACGCCAGGCCGCCAGGGGCGCCTGCAGGGTCTCGCCGGCACTGCCTGCCTGGCCGCCCCGCGGACTGCGGGCCTCCAGCCGGGTCCAGACCTGCAGCGAGCGATCCCCCAGCTCCAGGGGTGCCTGGATCAGACCCGCCGCCGCCAGGGCGGGCTCGAGCCGCGGCGGCGCCGGCTGGTCGCTGGCGGTGCCCATCTGCCAGCCATTGGGGCCCGAGGCGAGCAGCAGCGGCCCCTCAGCCCCCCGGGCCACCAGCAAGGGAAGGGGACCGGCCGCCGCTCCCTTGGCTGGAACCGGGCGCTGATCGCCGGCCGGCCGACGTCTGTCGCCAGGGGCCGGGTGTTTCTGGCCCGACCCCTGGCTCTGGTTGCTCGCTGCCTGGCGTTGTTCGCCGTTGGCCCGGACTGTCTCGCCGTTGGCCGGGGCGGTCTCGCCGGTGTCGGTGACCAACGCACCGGCGCCCGCAGCGAAGTCAACCGTGCCAGCGAAGGCAGCCGTGCCAGGGAAGCTGCCGCCGG
Source organism: Cyanobium sp. ELA507 (assembly GCA_037133235.1). GTDB lineage: Bacteria > Cyanobacteriota > Cyanobacteriia > PCC-6307 > Cyanobiaceae > Cyanobium. The sequence goes on along the minus strand of JBAXOO010000398.1, from coordinate 399 downwards.
CGAGTGTGCTGGCCAGGAGCGGCTGCACCAGGGGCTGCAGCAGCGGGAGCTGCAACTGGGCGGCGGAATTCTGAAGCAACAACAAGCTGGTGAGCTGGCCCCTGAGGCCGTCCAGCAACTGCTGCTGCTGGACGGGATCGGCCGGCTGCAGAGGGGGTGCGGCAGCCGCCGTGGCGGCCGCTGGCTGGGGGGGCGCCACGGCGGCAGGTCGGGGCGCAGAGGGAGTTGGCCCTGAAGGTGTTGGCTCTGCAGAGGTGGGCTGTTCAGACATTGGAGCGCCAGCCTTCGGAAGCGCCTGTGTTGGATCGGCAGACGCTGGATCAAGCGGCGTTGGCGCCGTGATGGCCGGGGCCTTCAGCGGAGCGGCCACCGGGGTGCTCAGCGCTGGATCGATTGGGG
>JBAXOO010000397.1:0-2243 GCA_037133235.1 Cyanobium sp. ELA507 | reverse complement strand
GCATCCGCCGCTGCAGGCGCCGCTGGTCGGGGGCGCTGCCCATGGCCACGAGCACCAGCTCCACCCGCGCCTCCGCCGCCACCCGCCCCTTGCCATCGAGGAGCAGGCTGCGCCAGGGCAACTTCACCCCACGGCGGGGCTCCACCCAACTGCGGATCTCAACCCGGTCTCCGTGCAGCAGGGCCTGGCGGTAGTCGATCGCCAGGGACACCACCGGCAGCTCAAGCCCCCGGGCCGACAGATCGCTATAGGCCAGGCCCACCGCGGCCAGCGCCTCAACACGAGCCTCCTCCAGCCAGGCCACATAGGCGCCGTGCCACACCACGCCCGCATGGTCGGTGTGTTGGGGGAGCACCCGCCGCGTCAAGCTCCAGGCACGGGCCCCCTCGGCATCAATTAGGGCCACAGCAGGGGTCTCGGTGGGCTTCATCAAGCTCTTCACGGGGAAGGGGAGGGGATGGCGAATCAGCCATAGGCTGCCGCAGACCGACGATCAAGCCGTGTTCCGCAACGTTCTCATCGCCGATTCCGGCAAGGGTCATGTGGAGGAAATGGTGCGCACCCTCCGCGCCATTCCCCCCTGCCGCCAGGCCCGCATCAACCTGCTCCATGTGATGAACGAGCAGGGCGCCGAGGACCTTCGCTCCCACCGCGCCAAGGTCGATTCCCTGATGGCCGCGGCCATCACCCGGATGGGCCTTGAGGCCAGCGATGTCAACACCATCGTGCGGGAAGGCGACACCAAGCAGACGGTGCTGAAGGTGGCCGAAGAACTCGATGCCGACCTGATCGTGATGGGCTCCCGGGGCCTCGGCCGTCTCCAGTCCATCCTAGGCAACAGTGCCAGCCAATACGTCTTCCAGCTCTCCACCCGGCCGATGCTGCTGGTGCGCGACGACCTCTACATCCGCGCCATCAACCGCGTGTTGGTGCCGGTCGACGGCACCGGTGTGGGTAATGACGCGATCCGCTTGGCCTGCGAACTAGTGGCCGGAATCCCCGGCGGAACCCTCACGGGGCTGCACGTGACCCGCCAGGACATCACCCCTTCCCGCGGCGGCCGCAGCCCGGCCGATGAGGTGCTGGACAAGGCCGTGCAGCGGGCCAGGGGCTACGGCGTGACCATGCAGCCCCTGCACCGCACCGGCGACATCGGCCGCACCGTTTGCGCCGTAGCCGCAGAGATCAAGGCCGACCTCATGGTCATCGCCTCCCAAGACCGCCGACCAATGGTCGCCAAGGGCCTCGTCGACCTCGACCGCCTGCTGGGCAGCTCCGTGAGCGACTACATCCGGGTGCATGCACCGGCACCGGTGCTGCTGGTGCGCGAACCGGAAAGCGGCCGTTGAACCGGCGCCCAGAGAGGCTTGCCGCAGGGGGAATTCAGCCCCCCTGGCGGCTGCTGGTTTGGATGTAGAGAACGATCAGGAACACGGCCGGAACCAGAATGAACATGAGGCTTGCAACGAAGCCGAGATCGTTGGTTTCCATGGCGTGCGGGTGGTCCGTGCTGCAGGTTCCAGACGGACCGTATCACCGCCCATCGGGCCCTTCCGCCCCAACTTCATCGCTCGTTGTGGTCGGCGCCACCGCCTCCACCGCGGCAACCTCAGGCCCAGCGGCCTCCTCCTCAGCGGCCGGCGGCTCGGGCGGCGCTGGCCAGGCCGTGGGGCCGGTGGGCAGGGGGCGGGCCAGGGCCGCCTCCACCAGCGCCTGCTGATCGCTCAGCCCCCCCTGGGGACGGGTCAGGATCAGCACCGAATGCTGCACAAGGGCCTGGCAGGCCAGCCGCCAGCTCTCCGGACGCCGCCGCAACTTCTGATCCTCCACGGCGGTGCGGGGGCTTAAGGCCACGGCGGGGCCCGCCGGCACCACCTCCACAAAACAAGTGATGCACTGGCCGCAGCCGCCACAGTTGCCGAGCTTGCCCTTGAGGCCATAGAGCTCGATCCCCTCCCGCAGGGCCACCTCCCGGAGGTTCTCGCCGGGGTAGCACTCGAGGTCGCGGCCTTCCCGCACAAATCGGATCACAGGCATGGCTCGGGCCCCTTGGATGCTCACCATTCTGAATCCCGCAGTTGCGGTCCGTAACCAGCACCCCCGCGGGGCCTCCAGCAGCACTTACGATCGCAACCACACCCAGACTTGACCCCCATGGGATTGCCCTGGTACAGGGTGCACACGGTCGTGATCAACGACCCGGGCCGCTTGCTCGCCGTGCACCTCATGCATACCGCTCTGGT
>JBAXOO010000396.1:0-2243 GCA_037133235.1 Cyanobium sp. ELA507 | reverse complement strand
TTCCGCCCCTGGCCGCCCCCTTGAGCGAAACCCTGCCCCTGCCGATCCAGCTGGTCTGGATGATCCCGCTCTACGGGGTGATCGGCATGGTGCTGTCGTTGCCCTGGGCCAGCGGCTGGATCAAGCGCAATGGGCCGAGGCCGGCGGCCTATCTCAACCTGCTGATGACCCTGGTAGCCGTGGTGCACGGCAGCCTGATCATCAGGGAAGTCCTCGCCCTTGGTCCCCAGCACCTGGAGTTCCCCTGGTTTGCGGCGGCAAACCTCGATCTCCGGATCGGCTTCGACCTCTCGATCACCAACCTGGCGGCGCTGGAGATGGTGACCTTGATGAGCCTGGTCTGCCAGGTTTTTGCCCTCGGCTACCTCGATAAGGAATGGTCTCTAGCCCGCTTCTATGCCCTGGTGGGTTTCTTTGAGGGCGCCATGGCGGGGGTGGTGCTGAGCAGCAACCTGTTCATGAGCTATTTCCTGCTGGAGATGCTCACCCTGTCGACCTATCTGCTGGTGGGCTTCTGGTACGCCCAACCCCTGGTGGTCACCGCCGCACGAGATGCCTTTCTCACCAAGCGGGTGGGCGACATCCTTCTGCTCATGGCCATGGTGGCCCTCTCGGCCTGGGCCGGTTCGCTGGAATTCACCGACCTCTACCGCTGGATCGGCACCGCCCAGATCGCGCCACTGCCAGCCACGCTTTTGGTGCTTGGCCTGATTGCAGGCCCGATGGGCAAGTGCGCCCAGTTTCCGATGCACCTCTGGCTCGACGAGGCGATGGAGGGTCCCAACCCCGCCTCGATCCTGCGCAACTCCGTGGTGGTGGCCTGTGGCGCCCTGGTGTTGCTCAAACTGATGCCCCTGCTGCAACTCTCGCCGGTTGCCATTGATGTGCTCTTGGTGGTGGGCACGATCAGCGCCATCGGCGGCGCCCTGGTGGCCATCGCCCAGGTGGACCTCAAGCGAGCCTTCTCCTATTCGACCACCTCTTATCTGGGCTTGGTTTTCCTGGCGATCGCCCTGCAAAAACCCCTACTCGCCCTCTTGCTATTGCTGGCCCACGGCCTGGCCAAGGCCTTGCTGTTCATGAGTGTGGGCAGTGTGATCGCCACCACCAACTGCCAGGACCTCACCGAACTGGGGGGCCTCGGCAGCCGCATGCCCGCCACCACCACCGCCTTCCTGGTCGCCGGTGCCGGCCTGACGGGCCTCTTTCCGCTGGGGTGCTTCTGGTGTTTCGGGTTGATGGTGGAAAATTTCCGCAGCGACCACCCCCTGCTGGCGGGAGTGGTGCTGCTCACCAACGGCCTTGCTGCCTTCAATCTCGTGCGGGTGTTCCGCCAGGTGTTCCTGAACAAACCCCACCCCAAGACCCGGCGCAGCCCTGAGGTGAACTGGCTGATGGCCTTGCCAATGGTGAGCCTGGCCGTGCTGGTGTTGCTGACCCCCCTGGTGATGGCCCGAATCGACGCGAGCTCAGCCATCAACTCCTTCTCGCGCTCCAGCACCGTTTGGGTCCTGGCCAGTTCCCTGGCCGGGGTGGCGGCCGGCTGCCTGGTGCGCCTGGATGCCTTCTGGTCGCGGTCGTTGTTCAAGCCCCTGCGCGTGCTGCAGGATCTGCTTGCTTCCGACTTCTACACCGAGAAGATCTACAAGGCCACGATCGTGGCCTTCGTGAGCGGCCTGGCCCGGCTGGTGAACAGCGTGGACCGGGTGCTGGTCAACGGCCTGGTCAACCGCATCGGCAGTGCCTCCCTGGCCAGTGCCGAGGGGCTGAAACTTGGGGTGAGCGGCCAAATGCAGAGCTACGTGCTCACCCTGTTGGCGGGGATCATCGTGTTGCTGGCCAGCCTGGCCTGGCTGAAGTGATGAGGAAGCCATGATGCTCAGCCTGCTGCTCCTGATTCCCTTCCTCGGGGCCTTCGCGTTGCTGCTGTGGCCCAGCAATCCGGCCCCGGGACGGATGCGCGCCATTGCGATCACGACCCTGGCGCTCCAGTTGCTCTGGAGTCTGCGGGTGCTGCTCGCCTTCGATCCCCACCAGGGGGGTATGCAGCTGCAGGAGGCCATCGGCTGGGTGCCGATGATCGGACTCGATTACCGCCTGGGCATCGACGGCCTATCCCTGCCGCTGGTGCTGATGAATGGGGCCCTCACCCTGGTCTCAGCCGTGTGCACCCGAGACATCAGCCAGCGGCCCCGCATCTACTTCGCCCTGCTGCTGCTGATCAGCGGCGCCGTGAACGGGGC
>JBAXOO010000395.1:0-2245 GCA_037133235.1 Cyanobium sp. ELA507 | reverse complement strand
GTGTGGTCACGGCCCGAAAGGGGGAGGGCGAAGCGGCCATCGGCGGAGCGATGGTGGCCAGCTGGGTGAGCCAGGCGAGCTTCAACCCACCGGGCTTCACGGTGGCGGTGGCCCGGGAGCGGGCGGTGGAAAGCCTGCTGCACGTGGGCGACCGCTTCGCCCTCAACGTGCTGGCCACCGGCCGCGAAACCGCACCGATGCGCCAGTTTCTGCAGCCCTTCCCCCCCGGCGCCGACCGCTTCGCCGGCCTGGAGCTGGAGGCCAGCCCCGGCGGTCAGCCGATCCTGCCGGAGGCCCTGGCCTGGCTGGAGGCCCAGGTGACGGCGCGGATGGAATGCGGCGATCACTGGTTGCTGTACGCCCAGGTGAGCCACGGCGGCGTGCTGGATGCGGCGGGCAGCACGGCGGTGCACCAGCGGCGCAGCGGCGCGAGCTACTGAGGCGGCCAGCCAAGCTGGGCCCCGCCTGTCCCCCAGCTGCCCTTTCCACACGCGTCCAGCGCCATCGACGGGAACGCCCGGCGCACCATCGGCAACCCGTCCCGACCGATTTATTCATACTCGTTCCGACTTCGCTTAAGATCTTCACCAAGACACCACCGCACCCCATGGACCTCTCCAATCCCGCCACCCAGGCCAACCTCGAAGCCGCCTTCGGCGGCGAGAGCATGGCCAACCGCAAATACCTCTTCTTCGCCGATGTGGCCAAGCAACTCGGCAACGCCGAGCTGGCCCGCCTGTTCCGTGACACCGCCAACCAGGAGACCGAACACGCCTTCGCCCACTTCCGCCTGCTCCACCCCGAACTCGTGGTGAGCGACCCCGACAGCCTTGATGAGGCCGGCAAACAGGCGATCCTCAGCCGCTGCCTGGAGCTGGCGATCGAGGGTGAAACCTACGAATACACCACCATGTATCCCGAATTCGCAGCCCAGGCCCGCGCCGACCGCGACGGCGGCGCCACGGCCGAATTCGAGGAGCAGATCGCCGAATCCCAGGACCACGCCGGCACCTTCCGCACCGCCGCCCGCAACTTCGGCCTGCTGACGCCGATCGAGCAGCACCACGCCGAGCGCTACGGCGTGGCCCTCAAGGCCCTACAGGGCCAAGGCGTGGCCGGCCAAGCGGCCGAGCCGGTGCCGGGCAAATGGATCTGCAAGGTGTGCTCGGTGATCTACGACCCCGCCGTGGGCGATCCCGATTCCGGCATTGCGGCCGGCACGCCCTTCGAGGCGATTCCGGACGACTGGACCTGCCCGATCTGCGGCACCCGCAAGGCCAACTTCGAGCCCTTCCGCGAAGCCGAACTGCTGGCCGCCTGAGCGCGGCTTCGCTGGTGGTGCTGAATCAGGCCGCCTGGGGGGGGGTGGGGTCACTGCCCCCGCCACCATGGAATGGCAGCACCAAGGTGGCCCAATGGTCGGGCCGCTGGGGCCTGGCCCGGCGGGCCCGGCGCACCCCAAAGGGCACCCGCAGCACGTTGGTGCCCTCCACCCGCTGGACCCCTCCGGCGGATGGGGGTGGAATGTTGCCGGTACCGTCGCCCTTCATGGTCCCCATGTAATGAATGGCAGGTGTGCCGGCCGATTGCAACGACAGGCACGGCAATGATGCGGGATGGCCGGGTCCGGGGGTAGCCCCAGGAACCCTTAGGCGGCCAGTTCGGTGACTGCCACTTCCTCGACGGAGGGACAGGTGCAGACCAGATGGCGATCGCCGAAGGCATTATCGATCCGGGCCACCGCCGGCCAGAACTTGCTGGCCTGCTGCTGAACACCGGCCGGAAAGGCGGCTTCGCTGCGGGAGTAGGGGCGGTCCCATTCGTCGGCGATCACCGCGGCCAGGGTATGGGGGGCCCGCTTGAGGGGGTTGTCGTTGGGATCGGAGGCACCCGATTCGATCGCCGCCGCCTCCGACCGGATCGCCACCATGGCATCGCAAAAGCGGTCGATCTCGGCCAGCGATTCGCTTTCGGTGGGCTCCACCATCACCGTGCCCGCCACCGGCCAGCTCACGGTGGGGGCATGGAAGCCGTAATCCATCAGGCGCTTGGCCAGGTCATCCACCTCGAGCCCGCAGCTGCGCTTCAGGGGGCGCAGATCGAGGATGCATTCATGGGCCACCCGGCCAGCGGCGCCCCGGTAGAGCACCGGAAAGTGGGGATCGAGGCGCTCGGCGATCAGGTTGGCGGCCAGCAGGGCCACCTGACTGGCGGTGCGCAGGCCGGCGCCGCCCATCATGCGGAT
>JBAXOO010000394.1:0-2250 GCA_037133235.1 Cyanobium sp. ELA507 | reverse complement strand
CACCAGGGGCGAACAACCCTGGGGGCATGACGATCACTGCCCCTGCACTCAGCCGCGTTGCGCACCACATCGCCGGCGCGGCCAGCGATTACGACGATCTCATCGACCGCATCGGCGATCGGCGCATCGTGTTGATCGGTGAAGCGACCCACGGAACACACGACTGCTACCGCGAACGGGCGCGCATCACCGAGCTATTCCCGCCCGCTGATTTGCAGCGCCGCGGATCCGAGTTCCTCACCCTCTGCCCCTGGCACCAGGACAGCAACGCCAGCCTCACCGTCAGCCCCCGCACCAACCGGGTGCATTGCTTTGTCTGCAACAAGGGTGCCGATCCGATCGGTTGGTTGCAGGACCGGCAGGGGCTCAGCTTCCGTGAGGCGTTGGAGGAGCTAGCCCGGCGCTACGCCATTCCCCTGCCTGAGCAGGACCCTGAGGCCGCTGCAAAGGCCGAGGCCGAGCGGCAGGAACGACAGCGCCTGCGGCAATGGCGGAGTAAGCAGGAGGAGGAGTTCCATGAGGCGCTTCTGAGCGACCTGCAGGCTCCTGGCCCTGCTGCGAGGTATCTGGAGCAACGGGGCATCCGCCCCGAAACCGCCATTGCCTGGCGGCTCGGCCTCAATGCCAGACGGTTGATGCTCCCCATTCGCGATGCCATGGGCCGCTGCTGTGGCTTCTCCGGCCGCAGCCTGAATGGCGAGGAACCCAAATACCGCAACAGCTCGGGCGATCTGCTGTTCCAAAAATCCAAGCTGCTCTTTGGCCTCGACAAAGCCACCAAGGCCATCCGCCGCAGCGGTGAGGCCCTGCTGGTGGAAGGGCCCCTCGATGTGATTCAGCTCCACCAGGCGGGACTCGACCACGCCGTGGCTGCCTTGGGTACCGCCGTCACCATCGAGCAGCTCCAGCGTCTGCAGCGCACCGGCACCAAGCGCCTCTGGCTCGCCTACGACGGCGACAGCGCCGGTGCCAACGCCACCGACCGCTTGATCACCCTTGCGCGGCCCCTGCTGCTGCGCGGTGATCTCGATCTGTTGGTGGTGCCAATTCCGCCAAGTGAGGATCCCGATTCCCTCCTCCGCAGCCAAGGGGTCAGTGGCCTACGCGCCTGCCTTGCCCAGGGCCGGCACTGGCTGCACTGGGAGCTCGATCGCCTCCTGGCTGATCTACACAACCACCCAGACGATCTCTCGATCCTGCAGCGCTGTGAGCACCAGGGAGCCGAGCTGTTGGCCCTGCTGCCAGATGGAGCCCTGCGCCGCAAAGCCGAGCAGCGGCTGCAGCAGGCCCTGGGGGGGCTTCCCCCGGCTGTGGGCAACACGGCCCAGAGCGGCGAGACAAAGAAACAGGCCTCAAGCGATACCAACGTTCAGCAAGTCGAGCGCCGCGCCTTACGCCTCTTCCTCTGCAATCCAGGGCTGCGGGAAGTGCTCTCGGTGCTGGAACTCGCTGATCCCCTGCATCGGGAGGCGATGGGCTGGCTGTGGTGCCTCCAGCAGCGGTTGGCTGGGCGGGATGCCAGCGGCGCTGTGGCTTGCTCCGATCGATCAAGCAGTGGCGGGCAAGCGATTCAAGGCGATGGGCTGCGAGCAGCCGTGATCGCCGCCCTGCCATTAATGGATCCACCCTTGGCGCAGCTGCTCTCACCCCTGCTGACTTGCGGAGAGCCGGTGCGGGTCAAGCTGGCTTCGCAGCCGGAGCCGAAGCTGATGTGCATCTTGGATGTGTTGGAGCCGGTGGGGTGATGGAGGAGGGAGCAAGCGCTCCTAGCGAAGGGGAGATGACGAGGGTTCCCAGGAACGGGTGCCACATACCAAGGTATGTGCGCAGTGATACGGCACATTTGCAGCGCAGGTGCAAAAATCATTTGTCTATCAATTGCCAAGATCATGTCCCTTCTCGGCCCCCCCCGCTGGCCATCGCTGGCTAAGTCAGCCCTTGGTGTTGCGGTGGCGTTAGGGGCGCTTGGCGCCGGCCCAGCCCATGCCGACTGCCCCCAAGCAGGCTTGGCAGTTAGTGTGGGTGGTCAGAATTACAATCTATCCCTATTTTGCGGTAGCTACAACGACAACGCAGCAAAATTCGCAACCCCCTCGAACGGCGGGGTTATGCCTTGGTGGGGTAATCAGTCGATGGCTTTCGAATTTGCGATGACAATCGGCAATGAGTTGGGCAATGGATCTAATTTTAATCCCAGTGGCAACCCACAATTTGGAGGAACAGGCCCCTACTTTGCGATAGGTCCTTATT
>JBAXOO010000393.1:0-2260 GCA_037133235.1 Cyanobium sp. ELA507 | reverse complement strand
CTGCCCAAGCAGGCCCCGGCCCCTACGCCATCGTTGAGGCCTCCGGCCAGCAGTTCTGGCTGCAGCCCGATCGCTACATCGACATCGATCGCCTTCACGCTGACGTCGACAGCACCGTGACCCTCGACACCGTGCTGTTGGTCAAGGATTCCAAGGGCACCACCCTGGGCGCCCCCTACGTGAGCGGCGCCACCGTGGAGCTCAAGGTGCTGGCCCACCGCCGCGGACCGAAGATCATCGTCTACAAAATGCGGCCCAAGAAGAAGACCCGCCGCAAGAATGGTCACCGCCAGGAACTCACCCGGGTGCTGGTCACGGCGATCCAGGTGGGCGGCAAGGCGATCGCCTGATCTGCAGCCCCCATCAACGTTTTCATCCAGCCCTTCCGTTCCCACACGCTCCCATGGCCCACAAGAAAGGCACCGGCTCAACCCGCAACGGCCGCGATTCCAATTCCAAGCGCCTCGGCGTCAAGCGCTACGGCGGTGAGACCGTCAGCGCCGGCTCGATCCTGATCCGCCAGCGCGGTACCTCGGTGCTCCCCGGCGTCAACGTGGGCCGTGGCGCCGACGACACCCTCTACTCCCTCGTGGATGGCGTGGTGAACTTCGAATCGATCAAGCGGGGTCTGCGCAACCGCAAGCGCATCAACGTGGCCGTGGGCTGAGGCCCACCGACCGTGCCGGCACCCTGCGGCTTTCTGGTGCTCGACAAACCGGCCGGCCCCACCTCCCATGGTTGCGTGGCGGCCGTGCGCCGTTGCTATGGGCTGCGCCGGGTTGGCCATGGCGGCACCCTCGACCCGGCCGTGACCGGGGTGCTGCCGATCGCCGTGGGCAGCGCCACCCGTCTGCTGCCATACCTCAGCGGCACCAAGGCCTACCGGGGAATCGTGCAGCTTGGCGTGAGCACCAACAGCGACGATCTCGAAGGCACCGTGCTGGCGCGCCACAATCCGCCCGCCCTCAGCAGCGCCGCGCTGGAGGCAGCCCTGGAGCCCCTGAGGGGGGCGATTCTGCAACGGCCGCCGCAGGTTTCGGCGGTGCACGTGGATGGCGAGCGGGCCTACGTGCGCGCCCGGCGGGGTGAGGCGATGGCCCTCGAACCCCGGGCGGTCACGGTGGAATTGCTGCGCCTGCTGGCCTGGGATCCCGAAAGCGGTGAGCTGGAGATCGAGGTGCGCTGCTCGGCCGGTACCTACATCCGCTCCCTGGCCCGCGACCTGGGGGAGAGCCTGGGCTGCGGCGGCGCCCTGGCCAGGCTGCGCCGCACCGAGGCCCTCGGCTTCAACCTGGAGGGGGCCGTCCCCCTGGAGCAGCTTGATGGGGGAGCGCCCCCGCCCCTGCGGGATCCCCTGGAGGCCCTGGGCCACCTGCAGCGCCGAAGCCTGACCCCAGAGGAAATGGCGCCCTGGAGCTGCGGCCGTCCCCTGGCGGCGGAGCCCCAGCCGGCCGGAGCCGCGCTGGAATTTCCCGAAGCCCAGCCCGTGGCCATCCTGCGGCCCGATGGCAGCCTGGCCGGCATCGCCCAGGGCGACCCCCGGGGCCAACTGCAACCCCGCCTGGTCTTCGACGCAGCCGGCTGATCCGGCAGCCCCTCGCCCAATCCCCCCCCGATTCCCTTTCGTTTCCGCGATGGCCGGCCACAGCAAATGGGCCCAGATCAAACGCACCAAGGCGGTGGTCGACGCCAAACGGGGAGCGGTGTTCACCCGCCTCGGCCGGGAGATCACGGTGGCCGCCCGGGCTGGAGCCGATCCGGCCGGCAACTTCCAACTGCGGACCGCGATCGAGAAGGCCAAGGCGGCCGGGGTGCCCAACGCCAACATCGAGCGGGCGATCGCCAAGGGATCTGGGCTGGCCGGCGCTGACGGGGTTCAATACGAGGCGGTGCGCTACGAGGGCTACGGACCCGGCGGGGTGGCGGTGCTGATCGAGGCCCTCACCGACAATCGCAACCGCACCGCCGCCGACCTGCGCCTGGCCTTCAGCAAGCACGGCGGCAACCTCGGTGAAACCGGCTGCGTGAGCTATCTCTTCGAGCAGCGATCGGTGGTGCGGCTCGAGGGCCCACACCTCGACGAGGAGGCACTCCTGGAGCGCCTGTTGGAGCTGGAGGAGAGCGGCGGTGCGGCAGCGGTGGGCTACAGCCTCGATGGCGAAGGTGCCGATGTGCTCGGCTCCTACGCCGACTTGGAGGCGCTCCAGGATGGCCTGCGGGGCATGGGGTTGCCCGTGACCGGCTGGGAACACCGCTGGTT
>JBAXOO010000392.1:0-2261 GCA_037133235.1 Cyanobium sp. ELA507 | reverse complement strand
TCCACCATCGAATGGATGATCGATTGCGGGTGGATCACGATCTCGATGTGGTCGTAATCGAGGCCAAATAGATAGTGGGCTTCGATCACCTCCAGCCCTTTATTCATCAAGGTGGCTGAATCCACCGTGATCTTGCGCCCCATGCTCCAGTTGGGGTGGCTGGTGGCATCGGCCACGGTGGCCTTGGCCAGGTCGGCGGCGGGCCAGTCGCGGAAGGCGCCGCCGCTGGCGGTGAGCTGGATGCGGCGTAGCCCCGGGGTGGGAACGCCGGTGGAGAGGCGGGCGGTGTCGGCCCAGGGGGTGCCCTGCAGACACTGGAACAGGGCCGAGTGCTCGGAATCGGCGGGCAGCAGCCGGCTGCCGCTGGCCTCCAGGGCCGGCAGCACCACGGGCCCTGCGGCGATCAGGGTTTCCTTGTTGGCCAGGGCGATGTCTTTGCCGGCGTTGATGGCGGCCAGGGTGGGCAGCAGGCCGGCGCATCCCACGATCCCAGTCACCACCAGATCGGCGCTGCCCCAGGCGGCGGCGGCGCAAAGGCCGTCACTGCCGCCAAGCAATTCGGGCAGCCGAGTGGGCCGCAGGGCCGGTTCAAGAGCTTCAAGGCGCGCCCGCAGTTCCGCGATCCTTTCGGGGTTGGCCAGGGCCACCGCCTCAGGCTGGTGGCGCACGATCTGCTCCACCAGCAGGTCGAGGTTGGTGCCGGCGGTGAGGGCCACCACCTTGAAGCGCTCGGGGAACTCCAGGGCGATCTCCAGGGTCTGGGTGCCGATCGAGCCGGTGGAACCCAGCACGGTGAGGGCTTTCACGGATGGGTTCCCGGAGTTGCGGCACCAGTTTCCCACTGCGGCGTGAGCGCAGCCTTGCGGTTTCCAAATGGGTCAGCCCGAGCCGGGAGCGTCTGCAGGGGTCGCGTCGTGCTGCGCCCCGAACCGTGACTCTGTAAGGCTGGCGCCACCCTTCAGCTTTCTCCAATGGCCGCCCTCCCTTCCTGGCTACAGCGCTGGAACTTCATCGAGCGGGCCAGGTTGGAGCGGCAGCTGTGGGAGGCCTTCGAGCGGGGCGACGACCTCGATGCCTTAGTGGAAGCCTGCCGCCAGGACGTGGCCGGCGGCGCCACCACGCTCAGCCTTCAGCTGGAGATCTGGGAAGCCACGCTGGTGAGGATCCGTCGCATCGACCAGATGATGCGCGACCAAAAACCGTCCCCACCGCAGCAGGGGGATGGATCGGGGGAGTGAGGAAGCGCTTAAGGGCAACCGGGATCAGCGCTGGATCCACTCCGTAGCCCGATCGGGGCGGTCGATCAGTTCGATGCCCCTGGCCCTGAGCTGATCGCGGATGCCGTCGGCGGTGGCGAAGTCGCGGATGGCCTTGGCCTCCCGGCGGGCTTCGATCAGGGCCTGGATCTCGGCCTCGCTGTCCTGATCATGGGAGGCAGCTCCTTCCGCTTGGACCTGGGAGCCGGCCTCGGAGACCAGCCCGAGCACCCCGGCCAGCTCCTGCAGCAGCTGCCAGCGGGTTTGCAGTTTGCTATCGGTGGCGCTGGCGCTATCGCCCCGCTCCAGCCGGTTGGCTAGCGAGCGAAGGGGCCGGGCCAGATCAAACAGTGCCCCCAGGGCGGCGGCGGTGTTGAGGTCGTCGTCCATGGCGGTGATGAAGCGGGCTTGGCTCGCCTCGAGGTCTGGGGGGAGGCCTGCTGATGCTGCGGCAGACGGGGCGGCCCAACCGAGCACGTTTCCATGGGCTTTGCCGAGGTCCAGGGCAGCGTTGAGGCCTTTCCAACCCGTGGCGGCGGCCTCCAGGGCCTCGGCGGTGAAATCAAGCGGCTTGCGGTAATGGGCCTGCAGCACCAACAACCGCAGGGTCATGGGGCTGACGCCCGAGGCGAGCAGGGCGCGGATCGTGGTGAAGTTGCCGAGGGATTTGCTCATCTTCTGGCCGCCCACATTCACCATGCCGTTGTGCAGCCAGAAACGCGCCAGTTCCTGGCCGGTGGCCGCCTCCGATTGGGCGATTTCGTTGTCGTGATGGGGGAAGATCAGATCGGCACCGCCGAGGTGAATGTCGATGGTGGTGCCCAATTCCTCCCGCACCATCGCCGAGCACTCGATGTGCCAGCCGGGGCGACCCGGACCCCAGGGAGAGGGGAAGCTGGCTTCGCCCGGTTTGGCACCCTTCCAGAGGGCGAAGTCGAAGGGATGCTGCTTGCGGGCCTCCTCGGCACTGGCCACGCGGCCGGCGGCGTTGTCCTGCTGCTCGTC
>JBAXOO010000391.1:0-2263 GCA_037133235.1 Cyanobium sp. ELA507 | reverse complement strand
GAGGCCGGCAGCAGCGGCCGCCTCCTCACCATCCTCAACGACGACATCAACCAGCTCGAGCGCTTCCTCGACCATGGCGCCAACGAGATCCTCCAGCTGATCACCACGGTGCTGGCGGTGGGGGCCGCCATGGTTTGGCTGTCGCCCGGGGTGGCGGGCGTGGCCTTTCTGCCGATCCCTGTGATCCTGTGGGGATCGGTGCGGTTTCAGCGGCGCCTGGCGCCCCGCTACGCCGAGGTGCGTGAGCGGGCCGGCGACCTCGCCAGCATGCTCGCCAACAACCTTGGAGGCATGCTCACGATCAAGAGCTATGCCGCCGAAGCCTGGGAGAAGGCCCGCCTGGAGCGTGAAAGCCAGGCTTACCGCCTCAGCAATAGCCGAGCCATCCGCCTCTCGGCCGCCTTCATCCCCCTGATCCGCTTTGCGATTCTCTTCGCCTTCCTGGCGATCCTGGTGATCGGTGGCCTCCAGGCCTGGCGCGGCCTGATCGCCGTGGGCACCTACAGCTTCCTGGTGTTCATCACCCAGCGGTTGCTGTGGCCCCTCACCACCCTGGGCCGCACCCTCGACGATTACCAGAGGGCCATGGCCTCCGCCCATCGGGTGGAGGATCTGCTCGACACCCCGATCGCCATCCCCAGCGGCCACCAACCCCTCCCCCTGGCTTCGGTGCGGGGTCACCTGGCCTTCGAGGCTGTGGGCTTTGCCTACCCCGGCCGCGACCCCCTGCTGCAACAGTTCAACCTCGAGGTGCCGGCCGGCAGCACGGTGGGGATCGTGGGTGCCACGGGATCGGGGAAGAGCACCATCGTCAAATTGCTGCTGCGGCTCTACGAGGTCCAGGAGGGTCGCATCCTGCTGGATGGCCAGCCGATCGATCGCCTTCGCCTCGACGACCTGCGCCGTGCGATTGGCCTGGTCAGTCAGGAGGTGTTTCTGTTCCACGGCAGCGTCGCCGAAAACATCGCCTACGGCAGCTTCGGGATGCCCCGGGCGGCGATCGAGCGGGCCGCCGCCCGGGCGGAGGCCGCCGCCTTCATCGAGGCCCTGCCCGAGGGCTACGACACGGTGGTTGGCGAACGGGGCCAACGGCTCTCCGGCGGCCAGCGCCAGCGCATCGCCCTGGCGCGGGCGATCCTCAAGGATCCGCCGGTGCTGATCCTCGATGAGGCCACCGCAGCGGTGGACAATGAAACCGAGGCGGCCATCCAGCGCTCCCTCGATGAGATCACCCGTGACCGCACCACTCTGGTGATTGCCCATCGGCTCAGCACCGTCCGCCATGCCGATCGGATCGTGGTGTTGGACCACGGTCGCCTGGTGGAAAGTGGCCGCCATGACGATCTGATCGAGCGCAATGGTGCCTATGCGGCCCTCTGGCGGGTCCAGACCGGCCTGCACTCCAGCGGGGAGCTGCGGGTATGAACGCGCGACTGCCGGTGCTCCTGGCCATCGCCGTGGGGCTTGGTGGCGGTCTGGTGCTTTCCGGCCCTCTGGCCAGCCTGATCAGCGCTCCGGCCCCGGAGGACGGCCAGGCCATCGCCATCCCCAACCCCTTCGCCGGCTGGGCAGAGGGAGCCGGCCAGGACCTGCTCCTGCTCGGCACCGATGAGGGTGACGGCAACACCGATGTGATTGCCCTGGTGCGGGTCGAGGGGGGGGTGACCCGCCTCACCCAGATTCCGCGGGATTCCTACATCGAAACCGAGCGCTGGGGCCCGATCAAGGTCAATGCCCTCTATGGCCTGGGCGGCGAAGAGGAGGTGAAGCGGGAGCTGTCCAGCCGCATGGGCACCACCATCCACCATCACGTCATTGTCAATTTGGCCTCCCTGCGCCAAATGGCCGACCTGGTCGGCGGGGTTGAGGTGGATGTGCCCAAGCGGATGTACTACGTCGACAACAGCCAGGGCCTGATGATCGATCTCCAGCCCGGTCGCCAGATCCTCAAGGGCCGCCAGTTGGAGGGTTTCCTGCGGTTCCGCCACGACGATGCCGGCGACATCGGCCGGCTGGAGCGTCAGCAGCTGGCACTGCAGGCCCTCTTCCACAAGCTTGGCCGGCCCGAAAGCATGGTGCGTCTGCCCTCACTGATGATGACCTCCGTCAAACAGATCCGCACCGACCTGGGGCCCATGGAGCTGGGGGGCTTGGTCACGGCGATGGGCTCCACCCGCCTCGAAACCCAGCGGTTGCCGGGTCGTCCCTTCGATCGCAACGGCATCAGCTACCTCGACATCGACTGGCCGGTGCACCAGGGATC
>JBAXOO010000390.1:0-2266 GCA_037133235.1 Cyanobium sp. ELA507 | reverse complement strand
GACCCTCGCCGCCCCCTCCGACCAGGCCCCGCTGCTGCTCCCCGGCGCCGGATCCAAAGCCGGTGGCCTGGGCGGGCGGGTGCGGGTGCCCGGCGACAAATCGATCTCCCACAGGGCCCTGTTGTTTGGGGCCATCGCTGAAGGCGAGACCCGAATCGAAGGATTGTTGCCGGCGGAGGATCCCCTCAGCACCGCCGCCTGCCTGCGGGCCATGGGAGTGACGGTGAGCCCGATCGAAGCTGGTGCAACGGTGGTCGTGCAGGGGGCCGGCCTCGATGGCCTGGCCGAACCCGACACCCTGCTCGACTGCGGCAACTCGGGCACCACCATGCGGCTGATGCTCGGCCTGCTGGCGGGCCGCGCCGGCCGCCACTTCGTGCTCAGCGGCGATGCTTCCCTGCGGCGTCGGCCGATGCGGCGCGTGGCCGGCCCGCTGGCCGAGATGGGCGCCACGATCAACGGTCGCCAGAACGGCAACCTGGCCCCCCTGGCCGTGCAAGGGCGCCCCCTGCGGGGGGCCGTGATCCACACCCCGGTGGCCTCAGCCCAGGTCAAGAGTGCCCTGCTGCTGGCCGCCCTCACCGCCGAAGGCCCCACCACGGTGATCGAACCGGCCCACTCCCGCGACCACAGCGAAAGGATGCTGCGGGCCTTCGGGGCCGACCTGACGGTGGCGGGTCCAGCCGGCACCGAGGTGACCGTGCGACCCGGGGCGGTGCTGCGGGGCCAAACCGTGGTGGTTCCCGGCGACATCAGCTCGGCCGCCTTCTGGCTGGTGGCCGCTGCCATCACCCCCGGGGCCGCCCTCACGGTGGACAACGTGGGCCTCAACCCCAGCCGCACCGGCATCCTCGAGGTGCTGGAGGCGATGGGGGCCCGGATCACCGTGCTCAACCGTCGCGACGTGGCCGGCGAGCCCGTTGGGGACCTGGCGGTGGAGCACGGCCCCCTTCAGGCCTTCACGATCGGCGGCGACCTGATCCCCCGGCTGGTGGATGAGATCCCGGTGCTGGCGGTGGCGGCCTGCTGCGCCGAAGGGGTGAGCCGGATCAGCGGCGCGGAGGAGCTGCGGGTGAAGGAAACCGACCGGTTGGCGGTAATGGCCCGCCAGCTCGGCGCCATGGGCGCCCGGCTGCAGGAACACCACGATGGCCTCACGATCGAAGGGGGCGTGCAACTCCACGGCGCCGAAGTCGATAGCGAGACCGACCACCGGGTGGCAATGAGCCTGGCCGTGGCCTCCCTGGTGGCCCGGGGCGACACCCTCCTGCACGACAGCGCCGCCGCCGCTGTCTCCTACCCAGGCTTTTGGGATGACCTCGCCCGTCTCCGCCGCTGAGGGTGGAGATCCCTGCGGCCGCGATGCGTCTTGGCCGCCAACGGCCCCTGCCGGATCAGACCCCGCTGACTCGGCTGCCGACATCCAGGGCCAGATGGGGAACCCTGAAGGCCGGCTCGAACTCCGCCGCACCGCCGACGGCAGCCCAAGCCTCTGGAGTGGGGACTTCGGCGAAGGGTTCCATTGCAGCCGTGGTGCCCTGGCGGAGGCCAGGGCGAAGTTTGTGGAGCCCGCCCAACTGGAGCGCTTCAGCCCTGGCAGCACCCTGCGAGTGGTGGATGTTGGGGTGGGGCTGGCCTACAACACCGCGGCCCTGCTGGAGGCCGCCCAGAGCCGGGGGCTGCGGCTGCAGTGGTGGGGCCTGGAGTTGGATCGCCGGCCCCTGGCCATCGCCCTGGCGGATCGGCAGTTTCGGGAGCTCTGGCTACCGCAAACGTTGGAGTTGCTGGACCAACTGCTCGAGAAGGAACGCTGGCAGGGTCCCCAAGCGGGCGCCGGGGAGTGGTGGCTGGGGGATGCCCGGCGAATGCTGCCGCAGCTGCTGAATCAAAACCGAGGCCGCTGCGATCTGGTGTTGCACGATGCCTTCTCTCCCGGCCGCTGCCCCCAGCTCTGGACCCTGGAATTCCTAAGCGACCTGGCCGGGCTGCTGCAGCCCCAGGGCCGCCTGCTCACCTACTGCGCCGCCGCAGCGGTGCGACGGGGGTTGTTGGAGGCGGGGCTCCACCTGGCCAGCCTCAGCGATCCCAACGGCCGGGCCTGGAGCTTGGGGACCACGGCCAGCCCCACGCCGCTACCCCTGGGGGGAGCGCTGCGGGCCCTCGGTCCGATGGAACGGGAGCACCTCGACACCCGCGCCGCCGAGCCCTACCGCGATCCAGGCCGAAACGCCGCAGCTGAGACGATCCTGGCCGCCCGAGCCTGTGC
>JBAXOO010000389.1:0-2285 GCA_037133235.1 Cyanobium sp. ELA507 | reverse complement strand
GACTTCACGATGCAGCGCTACCTCGCCTCGATGGAGGGGGCCGTGCTCAGCGGCCGTCTCTGTGCTGAAGCGATCGTGCAGGCCCTTGCTGCTGGCACCCTGGTTCCTTCCGGGGCTGGCCAAGGCCCCGCCTCCGCCGGAGGGGCTCCCGATGCCCCCGCTACCCTCAGCCCGGTGTGAGTGTGTCGGTCGCCCTCTCTCCATTGCGTCCAGAGCTTGAGCAGGCCTACGAGGCCTGCCGACGCGAAACGGCCGAATGGGCCAAGACCTTTTACCTGGGCACCCTGCTGCTGCCTGCGGCTAAGCGCCGTGCCATCTGGGCGATTTACGTCTGGTGTCGTCGCACCGATGAGTTGATGGACAGTCCCGCGGCCCAGGGCCTACCGGCAGCCACTCTGCTGGAGCGGCTCGAGGCCTGGGAGCAGCGCACCCGTGGCCTGTTTGAGGGTCGGGCCAGCGATGGCTTTGAACGGGTGATGGTCGACACGCTCGAGCGCTTTCCCCAGCCCTTGCAGGCCTACCTCGACATGATCGAGGGCCAGAGGATGGACGTGCTCAAGCACCGCTACGCCGATTTCGCCGAACTGGAGCTCTATTGCTACCGGGTGGCCGGCACGGTGGGGCGGATGACCCAGGCCGTGATGGGTCTTGATCCGGCCTACACCACGGCACCCTGGAGCGAGCAGCCCGATCCCACCGAGGCCGCCGTGGCCCTCGGCATCGCCAACCAACTCACCAATATCCTGCGGGATGTGGGCGAGGACCGGGGCCGCGGCCGCATCTACCTGCCCCAGGAGGACCTGGAGCGGTTTGGTTACAGCGAGGCCGAGCTGCTCGCCGGCACCCTGAACGACAACTGGCGGGCGCTGATGGCCTTCCAGTTGGAGCGGGCCCGCTCCTGGTTTGCCCGCTCCGAGGCGGGGGTGCGCTGGCTCTCTGCCGATGCCCGCTGGCCGGTGTGGACCTCCTTGAGGCTCTACCGCGGCATCCTCGATGCGATCGAGCGCCGCGATTTCGATGTGTTCAACCATCGGGCTTACGTGCCCACGGCCGGCAAACTTCTCGACCTACCCCTCTCCTTCGTGGTTGCCCAGGTGCACTAAGGGACCTGGGCAGCCTCCGGGCAGATCCACTCCAGCAGGAGCGGGTTCACCAGTTCCGGCCCCTCATCGTGGGGGCAGTGGCCCAGCCCCTCCAGCACCACCAGCTCACGGATGCAGGGGTAGCTGGCGGCCCAGCGGCGGGCTTCATTGGGATCTTCCCAGGGATCGGCGCCCCCCCAGATCATCCGCACCGGCAGGCTCAGCCCGGCGAGCAGGTCCGGCGCAAGGCGGTCGTCGAAGAGGTTCACAAAGCCGCGAAAGCTCTCCGGGGCTCCGGGGTCGGTGGCGGGGCGGTGGAGCAGCTCCACCAGGGCATCATCGAGATGGGCTCCGCTGGGGTAGGCCTTGGCCAGCACCTGGCGGATGAAGGCAGGCCTGGCCAGCAGGGCAAACAAGGGCCCAATCAGCCAGCGTTGGCGCACCAGCGGTGGCAGCAGGGGGCGACTCCAGCGCTCCAGGCCCCGCAGTTCGCCCATGCGTTTGCGGTCGAGGGTGCGCTGGGCGCAGTCGATCAGCACCACCTGGGCGGGTGCCTGGCCCCGTTGCGCCAACATCCGGGCCGCATTCAGGGCCACCACGCCCCCAATCGAGTTGCCCACCAGGTGCACGGGCCCAGCCGGCTCATGGTCGCTGCCCTGGTGCGCCACCATCGGGCCGCTCACGTAGTCGACCACCTGCTCGGCCCAGAGATCGAAGCCGTAGCGCACGGCTCCGGGTTGCTCGGGCTCATCGGCAAGGCGGGAGCGGGGTTTGGCGCTGGCGCCGAAGCCGAGTAGATCGATCGCATGCACCTCGGCATGCCGGCTCAGGGCTGGGATGTTGTGGCGCCAGTGCCCGATCGAGGCGCCAAAGCCGTGGATCAGCAGCACCCGGGGCACCAAGGTGCAAACCACCGCCTCTCCGGAGGTGGTGGCTGCTGGGGTAGGCGGGGCAAGCTCCGGGCCCCGCCGCAGGGTGCGGATCGGGAAACCCCGCCAGATCCAGGTGGATCCGCCGGGCTCCTGCTCCGCCAGACCTGCTTCAGACACCAACGGTCTGGTTGGCCAGGAGGCTCTTGAGTTTGGCCAGTTCGCCGGCCCAACGGGGATCGGGGGCTTCGCTGTCGACGCTGTCGGCATGGACGGTCTTGTTGACGGCCTTGCGGGCGGTCACGGGGGTGGCGGTTCCACCACGGCGCTCGGC
>JBAXOO010000388.1:0-2324 GCA_037133235.1 Cyanobium sp. ELA507 | reverse complement strand
TTTGCCGGGGGGCCTGCAGTCCCCCTTTGTTTCTCGACGTTCCCACCAGCCCCTGGTGGACAGGCTCCGCCCAGGCCTCTCCATGGTGCGGGGCGGCCTCAAGGATCGGGCCAGGCCCGCTGCGCGGGTCCTTGACCCCGCCCCGCCCTGCTGTCGGGTCCTGCGCTGCGCCCTTCATGGCCCATTCGCACTCCTCCCGCCGCTCCTATCTCCAGTCGCTTGGCTCCCAGGCCCTGGTCGATCTCAGCGATTGCTGCTGCTTCCGCTCCCTGCCCCGGCTGGAGGAGCTGGTGGATCAGATCCTGTTTGAGCGGCAGGTGGCTCAGCCGCCGTTGCCATTGGATCCCGAGATCCTGGAGGTGCTGCCCTATTGAGGGCTTTGGGGGCTGCGGCCCCTTTTCAGAGGACTTGGCCTCAGCTCTTGCAGCTGTCTTGACGCTCCGCAAGAGCTGGCATCAGCGCCCCAGAGGCCCTCGCA
Organism: Cyanobium sp. ELA507; assembly: GCA_037133235.1. Lineage (GTDB taxonomy): Bacteria > Cyanobacteriota > Cyanobacteriia > PCC-6307 > Cyanobiaceae > Cyanobium. Next base: position 1,846 of record JBAXOO010000388.1, on the reverse strand, counting down.
TCGGAGCAGCTTCGGGACTGATCAGGCTGGCTGCAGCGCTGGCGTGATCGGCAAGAGGGTCTCGATCGCGCTGCTGTCGCTGATCAGCGAGTAGTGCTCCAACGTCACTCCCACCGGCCGACCCTGCGCATCAAAGTCGACGATCAGGTTGTCGCTGATGGCCTCCGAGCTGCTGCTGTCGCGCTCGGCCAGGGCGATGTAGAGGGTGTCGGTGTCCGGGAAGTAGCGGATCTTCATCGTGGCGGGGGCTGGAAATAGGCGGTGACCTTCCTGGGGACCAGCATCGCCCACCCTCGTAACCACGGCGGGAACGCTGCGGAGGTTGCTGACAAGCCAATGGGCGAACGACGTACGAGCCGCGTGGATCAGTTGCAGCCACGACGCGCCGGGCCTCTCCATGCTCCGCCGCGGGCAAGGGCTCAACGCGAGCTGGCCTGGTGGCCAGCCCTTGCCTAACGCGGCGGCGATGGCGGCGTCCCGTCGCGGCGCCTGATGGCGTCTGCCGTTCATGTCTTCAAGTTGCCGCGCCTCTGAGCGTGATCCGATTGCCCTGGTGGAGTCCTGCCAGCGGTCTTTGCTCTGGCTGCTGCAGAGCCACCAGCGGGAGCCCCTGAGGCGCTGCTGGATCGATCACCCCTATGGGGAGGAAGAGATCACCCGGCTGGAGGATGAGCTGCTCCCTGCGATGGAGAGCTTCCTGGCGCGGATCGATGCGATCGATCAGCAGCTCAGGGAGGCCCAAGAGGAGCAGGAGGCCCAGTTCGAGCTGGAGCGGGCGGCCATGGCGGCTGCGGGGGCTGAGTCCTCGGCGGTGTTGGTGCCTCTTTGAGGCTCCCCCGGTGGGTGCCCTGCGGTGCCCACCGGGTTATTCGGTGGTGGTGATGGGCCTGTTGCAGAGCCTGCCTTGGGTTGCCCCTGGCTGGGGCCTGGTTTGGCTGTCCTCTGCGAATGCGGCCATCCCCACCCCCTCCTCCATCAGCTCGGTCGGCATCGAGCACCACCCGCCAGGGCTTGATCCGGCCTGGGCACGGATCTGGTTCCTCGATGCCGCTGCTCATCCCGTGCGCACTTGCCGCCTGGTGCCGCTCTCCTCCGCACAGCAAAGGGCACTGGAGCTCCAGGAGCAGTGCGGGGCGGAGTCCCTCTGGATCCTCTGAGCCATCGTTCATGCTGTGCTCTTGATCGGCGCCGCTGCCGCAGGCCCCTCCATGGTCCGCGCCGCGCCAAGGGTCGGGGCCAGGCTCGCCGCCTTTGGTGTCCGGCGCTGGCGCGCCGATCGGGGCGGTGGCGAGCCCTTGAGCGGCGGCACGGAACCCTCCGGGGTCCTGCGTTTGCTCGCGCCATGGTTCCCTCCGTCCTCCTGGTTCACCGCCACCAGTGGCACGGCCACCATTGGCATGGCCACGAGTGGTCTGGCGGTCAGTGCACCCGGATCCAACCCCAGCCGGTGGAGCGCTGGGAGCTGTCGCGCTCTGAGCTGGCCGAGCGCGAAGAGTTGGCGATGGGTCCGCCATGCTCCGCATCCGGTTGGAGGTGCAGCGCGAGCGTGCGGAGTGGGCCCTGGCTCGGGGCTGAGGCTTCAGCTGATCGATTCGCCGAACACTGTCTCGGCCGGATGCACCGGAAACGAGCAGCTGATCAGCGTCTAAATGAGCTCGGGGACCGAGCGACTTCTGGCTCCTTTGCAGAATGCCCCCATGGAGCCAACCAGGCCACTGCGCCGCGAAAGCACTGCCGAGATGGCGGCCAACATCGGCCGGGATCTCAGGGAACTCCGTTCCGCCCTTGCCTACAGCCGCGGGGACCTTGTGGCCGAACCCCGGATCACCGCTGCGGCCCTGGCCCA
>JBAXOO010000387.1:0-2327 GCA_037133235.1 Cyanobium sp. ELA507 | reverse complement strand
GAGTACCACTGGGTGGGAGAGGGGTGCCGGGAGTTGTTGGGCCTGGAGCCGGCGGCGTTGATGGCCGATCCCGCCCTGTTCTGGCAGCGGGTTCATCCGGAGGATCGGGCCTCGCTCAAGCTCGCTGAATCGCGGGCGCGGTTGCGGGGCGGGGGGTTGCAGCACCGTTGCCGGCTGCTGGATGGCCGCGGTGAAGCGCGTCCGGTCGCGATCGTGGCCGTGCCCATGCCGCCCGATGGGGAGCTCTGGCAGGCCCTGGTGCAGGACGTGAGCGAGCAGCAGCGGCTCCTGGCCGACCACGATGACCTCCGCCAGGCCCTGGCGGAGCAGGAGCACCAGGTGGCCCAGAAGGCCCGGCTGCTGGCCGAGGCCCACGCCGCCATCGTGCGGCTCAGCACCACCGATGCCCTCACGGGGCTGCCGAACCGGCTCCATTTCCAGCACAGCCTGCTGCGGGCCGTGGCCCAGGCCCAGCGCCATGGCCAGCCCCTCACCCTGCTGCGCTGCGACCTGCGGGGCCTGCGCCGGCTCAACGGCCGCTCCGGTCTGCTGGCCGGTGACCGGGCCCTGCGCTGCTTCGCGGATCACCTAGCCGCCGCAATCGGCCCCGACCACACGGCCGCCCGGCTCGGGGGCGTGGAGTTCGCCGCCCTGCTGCCGGACATCGAGCCCACCGCCGCCGAGCCGCTCCTGCATCAGCTGGCCGCAGCGTGGGAGCGCTGCTCGGTGCTGGGGCCAGCCGGCCTGCAGGGCATCAGCGCTGCGGTGGCCTGCCGCGCCAACGACAGCCCCGACACCTTGCTGGCCCGGGCCGATGGGGCCCTGGCTCGTTGAGGCCCAGGTTGAGTCAGCGGTGCCAGGCTCCGCTGATGGCCTGCGTCATGCCGGCTGGCGAGAAGGGGATCAGATCGGGATCGTTGTTGGCCCGCACGGCCGGCTGCGTCTCCAACCCCTGCTCCAGCCCGCCATGCCCCTCACGCCGTCGGTGATGCAGGACTGCCGCGCCCGTGAACGCTGAGCAACAATCAATGGCCAGGCGCAGGAGATAGCTCTGGCTTGCTGTTGTCAGGTGACCATTGTTTTCTGTGAGTGAAGTATTGAATTGTGATCCTTATTGCCTGCCTCCGGGGATGGCTTCTTTCGCCTGAGGCTGCCTTACTGTGTCCCTCTGGGCATCGTTAACAGCGTCATCTGTCTTTCATGAGTCTGTCGCCTGGCCAGCGTGGCTCCGGCCTGTATGGCGCCTTGTGTCAGGTGGCGGCCCGTCATGCCGATGCTGTCGCGCTCAGTGGCTCAGGCGGGCGATCGTGGACTTATGCCCAGCTTCTCGCTGGTCTGGAGCGGATCGCCGCGAACCTTCGTGGCTCCGGCGTTCAACCGGGGGACAGGGTCGTGGTGGTGGCTCCATCGGGCCCGGAAGGGGCCCTGGCCGTTCTGGCGGCGGCCTGCTGCTGCAGCGCGGCGCCGTTGCCCGCCGGACTTGCTGTGCCGGCACTCGCTGAGCGCATCCGCCGTCTGGCCCCCCGTCTGCTGATCGTTCCGGATGGTCGGGACGCCGCAGCGGCCGCCGCCACGGCCGCGGCCGCTTGTGGCGTCCCGATCGTCATGGCGCCGGCCAGCGCGAGCCCATCACCGCAGGAGATCCCCTCCCTGCAGGATTCCGGGGCCTGGGGCCTGGCCGCTGACACCGCCCTCGCGCTCACAACCTCTGGCACAACGGCGGAGCCGCGGCTGGTGCCCCTGAGCCACGCCAATCTCCTTGCCGCCGCCGACAGCATCCGTGCGGTGCTGCAGCTCGCGCCCGAGGACCGCTGCCTCGACCCGATGCCGCTGGCGCATATCCATGGATTGAGCCTGGTCATTGCCTCCCTGCTAAGTGGATCGCGGCTGCATCTGCCAGATACCTTCGCCCAGGAGAGCTTTCTCGGGGCCTGGCAGCAGCTGCAGCCCACCTGGTATTCCGCTGCCCCAGCGATGCATGCGCTGATCGCCGACTGGCTGGAGCAGCGGCCGGATCTGCTGAGCCGGTCGTCGCTGCGCTTTGTCCGCTCTGCCTCCGGGCCGATGCCCCGAGCCCTGCTGGAGCGCCTGGAGCATTTGCTGGACGTCCCCCCGATCGAGGCCTACGGCATGACCGAAGCCGCCCCCCAGATCAGCAGCAACCGACTGCCGCCCCATCCCCGCAAACCCGGATCCGTCGGCCAAGCCGCCGGCCCGGAGATCGCGATTCTCGATGGCGAGGGTCAGCCATTGCCGCCCGGGGTCACCGGCGAAGTGGCGATCCGTGGGGCCAACGTCATGGCGGGCTATCTCGAGGATCCCGAGGC